>CAMAHM010000001.1 GCA_945834535.1 uncultured Sutterella sp.
AGTCGGCACCAAGCGTGAAGAGCCAGGTGTCGTCCCAACGGTTTTCAACCGTCGAGCCGGGCAGGTAGGGGCTACCCGACTTGATGTCCAACGTCTTGAAACTCGACCAATCAGACCAACGGATCAAGGCGGACAGGCGCAAAGCTTCCGTCAGTTCCCAGGTACCGGTCAAGAGAACCGTCTGCGGAGCGGTGAAGTCAACGGAAGCATTGTTGGAATGGCCGACATTGTGTTGCCTCCACTCAGGGTTATTATTGGTAATACCAAACTCGGCGAGGCCACGGACAGGAGCTGCAGCCCCCAAGCGCCACTTCCCCTCGGCATGATGATTGATCGCCGAACGGTAGGCCAGACCGAGGCGAACAGTTTCCACAGGCGACCACATCACCCCCATGTTGAAGCCCCATGCCAGAGTGTCAGCGTTCAGACGGCCATAGGCACCATAGTTGATCGGGGTCCCAGGTCGGTAATTACGCCCCTCCGTGCTAGCAGACTCAAACTGCGCCGTCGCATACTGCAGCGACACACCGGCACCGAACGACACCTTGTCGTTGATCTTCCAAGCGAGGTTGGGATTGAGGTCAAAGACCTTCACTTCGGCGTTCATACCGAGTGCATTCAGGGGCGAATTGCGCTTGTATTCGGTGGACATGCCGTAGGGCACGGTAAGGCCAAAGCCAAACCACATGTCGTCATTGAGCTGACTCGTGAAGAACATGTGCGGAATCGGCACGCTGTACTTGCGGCCGTTGTCGCTGTACGAACCGTCCGTCTTTTCAAGCGGGAAGTCGAGCGTCACAAAGACGCCGCCCATCTGAAACTGGGTGCCCGAGAGCAGCGTCATGCCGGCCGGGTTGTACCACACGGCCGAGTTGTCGTCGCCGACGATACCGGCACCGGCGTAGGCGCGGCCCAGGCCCGTCACGGACTGTTCGGTGAGCATGAAGCCCGCGGCCATGGCCGACGAGCCGGTCGCAGCAGCCAGCACGGCAGCCGCCACAATCTTCATCGAGGTCTTCACAAAATTCTCCTAAAGAGGTTGACCCGCGGGCCTCGTTTGAAGGCCATGCGTCCCTGTTTCTGTCTTTTTACGGGAGGCGGGTTTTCGTTCGATGAAGCGCGTCAACATTCCCGCTTCTTCACCGAAAACATAAGAAAAATCAGGCACCCGGCGCACACTAAGCGCAAGGTGCCTGCATTTTGCGTGGTTTTGACGCTCAATGGGAACTCGTGAATTTGAGGGTAAACCCTCTCATTCCCCGGGGCAGCCTAATCCTTTCTAATGACGGTCTAATCCTTTAGGCAGGCATGGGTTCGCGGCGGTTGAGCACAATCCATCCGCGCACGATGCGGTAGCCCACCCAGATGCCCATCACGATAAAGCCTCCCATCCAAACGGCAAATCCCACGAGCACAAAGGAGAGAACGAACCCGAGGAAGGCCACCACCGCAGCAAAGAGCATGGCGTACCAGAAGGTGCGGATCTGCCAGGCAAAGTGACTGTCGACATAGGTGCCGCGCGCTTCGCCGCGCATGATGTAGTTCAAGACCACCGCAGCGATCGAAGGCCAGCCGAAGAGAAAGGCGCCGATGATGGACGCCCCCGTCACCACGCCGATGATGATCGACAGGGCATGCAGCCCGTAAACGACGCGCGCCACCGTCACGATCGACGGTTCAGGGGCGCGCTCAAACGAGGCGCCGTAGTTTTGCGGAAGCTGCGACATGTCTTCTCTCCCAAAGGCCGACGTTTGTCTGAAGATTGCTTTCATTTTACGGGCCCCGACCGACGCCGCAACGAAAAGGACAAAAAAATCGGGAGGCTCTCAGAGCGTATCCGAAAACCTCCCGACGTGTGCGCTTTACAGCGGCTTAAGCGTTAGACCTTCTGCAGATTGAGCAGCTTGGCGATTTCGCTTTGCGACGTGTAGCGTTTTTCACCGGCCTTGGGTGCAAGGCGGGTGTAGCTGCCGTCGGAATTGAGCACCCAGGCGTTGGTGTTGTCCGTGAGCTGGGGCGTCACAATCTGCTTGAAAATGTTTTCGCGATGCGCCTTTTCAAGCACAGGCGTCAACACTTCAATGCGACCGTTCAGGTTGCGCGACATCATGTCGGCGCTGCCCACGTACATCTTGTTGTCGCCGTCGTGGTTGAACCAGTAGATACGGGCGTGTTCGAGGAGTTCGCCCACGATGGAGCGCACCGTGATGTTCTCCGACACGCCGGGGATGCCCGGACGCAGCGCGCAGATGCCGCGCACGATGCACTCGATCTTCACGCCCGCGCGACTTGCTTCGTAGAGTTCGCGGATGATGTCCGCATCCACGAGCTGGTTGCACTTCATGATGATGTGCCCGTTGCCGCTCTTGCGGTGCAGCGCGGCTTCTTCGCGAATCAGGCGCGTGACGTTCTTTCTGAGATGCACGGGCGAGACGAAAATCTGACGGTAGTCGTCCACGATCCCGAAGCCCGTCATGACGTTAAAGAGGTTCTGCACGTCGTAGCAGATGTCGTCATTGGCGGTAAAGAGCCCCAGGTCGGTGTAGATCTTGGCCGAGGAAGCGTTGTAGTTGCCGGTGCCGATATGCGCGTACCGCTTCATCCCCGTGGGCTCGCGACGCACCACAAGGCAGAGCTTGGCGTGAATCTTGAGGCCGGCAAAACCGTACACCACGTTAACGCCCGCGCGCTCCAGCGCTTCGGCCCAGGTGATGTTGGCTTCTTCGTCAAAGCGGGCCTTGAGTTCCACAACCGCCGTCACCTGCTTGCCGCGGCGTCGGGCTTCCAGAAGGCTCTTCACAATGGGCGAGTCGGAGCCGCAGCGGTAAAGCGTCTGCTTGATGGCAACGACATTCGGATCCATGGCGGCCTGCTTGATGAAGTTCAGCACCGACCCGAAGCTGTTGTACGGGTGGTAGACCATGATGTCGCGCGCACGCACATGCTTGAAGATATCCTCTTCGGGGTCAAACTCGTGCGGGAGCTTGGCCTTAAAGGGCGGGTACTTCAACTGCGGCTTGTCGATGCCCATAAGGCGCATGAATTCCGAAAAGCCCAGAGGCATCTTCATGCGCACCACCTGCTGCGGCTGCAGTTCGAGGTGGTCGGTGAGGAAGTCCTGCAGCGCAACGGGCATGCCGCGGGACATTTCCAGACGCACGACGGAGCCGAAACGGCGCTGGTCAACAAAATCGCGCACGGCGGCCAAAAGGTCGTCGGCCTCGTCTTCTTCGATTTCACCGTCCGTGTTGCGGGTGACGCGGAACAGGCCGTAATTCTTGACCTTGTAGCCCGGAAAGAGCGAGCCCATGCGGTGCGCCACCAGGTCTTCCATCATGACGATGAGACCTTCGCCCGAATTGAAGTTGATGCGACCGCCCTCCTTGACGTCTTCAGGCACAAAGAGGAAGCGCCCGACGTTGCTCGGGTTCTTAAGGCGCGCATAGTGCGGCTTGGTGTCGTTGGGGTTGCTGCTTTCGAGTTCGATCATGAAGTTGATCGAGCGCGACGAAATCATCGGGAAGGGACGCCCGGCGTCCACGGCCTGCGGCGTCAGAACGGGCAGAATCTCGCTTTCAAAGTACTCGTCAAGAAGCTTCTTGTGCTTAGCCGAGAGCGTCTCGTAGGAGACGATGCGCACGCCCTTTTGTTCGAGCGCGGGCTTGAGGTCCTTATTCCAGAGATCTTCGGCCACCTCGAGCATTTCTCCGACGCGGCGGCGGATTTCCTGCAGCTGCTTGGCGGGCGGCATGCGGTCGGCCCCGGTGGGCGCGACGCCGCTGCGGCTCTGACGCTGCAGGTTCATGACGCGCACCATGTAGAACTCGTCGAGGTTGTTAAAGAAAATGGCGAGGAACTTCAGGCGATCCAGAAGCGGCACATCCTTGTCCATGGCCGTCTCAAGCACCTTGCGGTCAAATTCAATCCAACTGATTTCGCGGTTGGTGTACAGCGAGGGCGAAGTCAGAGAAATGTTTTCACCTTCCAAAACCGCCGGCTTGGCGCGGGGCTTGCGCACCTTGGGTGCCGCAGCGGTCTTTTCGGCAGGAGCCTTTCTGACTGCGGGCGCCTTCTTGGGAGCAGCCTTGGTGCCGGTGCGGCGGGCACGGGGCTTGGGTTCGGCAGCAGCGGCTTGTTCCGGTGCAGGAGCGGGGGCGGGAGCCGGCGCAACAACCGGCGCGGCCTTCTCTTCAGGGGCCGTCTGAGCCGTTGCGGGAGTAGCGTTTTGTGTTGTAAGGGTCTTGTTGTCAGCCACTGCGATCACTCCGATGGTAAAAATGACACAAAGAGTCGGTCGGCATCTGGCCCCGGTTCGGGGCTGCGACGCCTCCGTTTCCGTTTATTCTGCTTGGACTTTAGCACCGCTTTGCGTCAGATTTATGACAGTTTTGTCATTATTTTGTCGCTGTGCAAAGGAGTCTGAAACATCCCTGAAATGCGCTATTTCAGAACGCAGACACGCTATGATTCGTGAAGGTGCGCCCCCAAGGGCGGACCAACTTGTTTTAAGGTTGTTTTATGCCGCCGACACAGGGCGGCAGCCAATTTATTTTCTACGCAGCGAAAGAGCAAACGTATGCGCATTCTTTTGGTTGAAGACGATCCGATGATCGGCGAAAGCGTGGTCGACGGCCTGACGGCCGAAGGCTATGCCGTCGACTGGGTGCAGGACGGCAACTCGGCCCTGATCGCCCTGCGCACGACCCCTTTCTCTCTTGTAATTCTTGATCTGGGTCTGCCCGGCAAAGACGGCATCGGCGTGCTCAAGGAAGCCCGCTCACAGCGCATTCACGTTCCGGTGCTCGTCACCACCGCCCGCGACACCGTGGCCGACCGCGTGCAGGGGCTCGATGCGGGGGCCGACGACTATCTCATCAAGCCCTACGATCTCGATGAGCTCTATGCACGCATTCGTGCGCTGCAGCGACGCGCCACCGGCCGCAGCGAACCGACCATCACGCGCGGGCGCCTGGTGATTAAGCCCGAAACCCGTGAAGTGACCTTCAACGACGAAGCGGTGCTTCTGAGCTCCAAGGAATACGCCCTTTTGGTGGCGCTTGCCGAGCGCCCGGGCGTCGTGCTCTCGCGAGGCCAGCTCGAAGAAAAGCTCTACAACTGGGATTCAACCATCGGCTCGAACGCCATTGAAGTGCACATTCACCATCTGCGCAAAAAGCTCTCGGACGACGCCATCAAAACGGTGCGCGGCGTGGGCTACCTCTTGGAAACCTAACACCTCATGGCCACCAGTCTGCGCAGCCGCATCATTCTCACGCTCGTGGGTGCCCTCACCGTGGCGGGCGTGGGTGCTTCCTGGGCAACGTACTACTCGACCCGCTCGGAGCTGTCGGATCTTTTCGACAGCCAACTGCGGCACACGGCGCTTGAACTCACGGAAAAGGGCGAAGAAAAGGTCGAGAGCATCTCGCTGATTGGCCTGTCGCCCCAGCTCAACATGCTCGTGCAGATTTATGACGCGAGCGAAAACCGCATCTACACGAGCCGCCACCACATTCCGCTGCCCATTTCCGAAGTGCGGGGCTTTTCCAATGTCGTAACGGAAACCGGCCGCGAGTGGCGCCAATTCACAAGCACCGTCGGCACGCGCATCATTCAGGTGGCCCAGCCCCTTGAAGTGCGCGATTCGCTTGCCGTCTCGACGGCCCTTCGGATTGTGCAGCCCCTGTTGGTACTCATTCCCTTCTTGGCGATCGCCATCTGGTTCATCACCTCGCACATGCTCGAGCCCTTAAGCCGCACGGCGCGGGCCGTGGCGCTGCGATCGCCCTCTTCGCTCTCACCCCTTGAAACCCGGGGGCTTCCGTTTGAATTAAAGAGCCTTGTCGACGCGCTCAACGAGCTTCTTGCGCGCCTCGGGGACAGTCTGTCGGCGCAGCAGCGCTTTGCTTCGGACGCCGCCCACGAACTGCGAACGCCCCTTGCGGCCATCAAACTGCAGGCGCAGCTTCTTGCCCGCGCCCGAGACGATGAAGCGCGCGCAAAATACGGCGCTCGTCTGCAGCAGGGCGTAGCGCGCGCTACGCGCCTTGTCGAGCAGCTTCTGACCATCGCCCGCCTTGATCCGGATGCCGCCGAAAAACCCATGAGCGACGTCGACCTTGCGCAGATTGCGGGCACCACCGTCGAAGAGCTCTCCATGAGCGCTGCCGAAAAGGACATCACGCTCTCGGCCAAAGCCGAGCCCCTCGTCATTCGCGGCATGCCCGAAGCCCTGCACCTGATGGTGGTCAATCTCACCGACAACGCCATCCGCTATACCCCGACGGGCGGACGTATTGAAATCGGCGTAGCCGCTCAGGACGGCAAAGCCGTCATTACGGTCACGGACAACGGCCCGGGGATTGCCCCCGAAGAGCGTCAGCGCGTGTTTGAGCGTTTCTACCGCGCTCTGGGCACCAAGGTTTCGGGCACGGGACTGGGACTGGCGATCGTCAGCCGCATCGTGCAGATGCACGAGGGCACGATTACCGTCGAGGACGGCTTTGAGCGCGAAGCCACCGAAACGGTGCCCGCCGGGTGCGGCGCCAAGTTTGTCGTGACGCTTCCCACGGCCCATCAGCCGACGCTTCTTGCCTGAAACCGCGACGTAAAGACTTGCGGCAATCTTGTTGCAAAAAGTCGCTGATTCAACAAGTCCTCGGGCTTTGTTACAAATTTGACGGCCTCCTTACGGTCCGTGGATTTTGCGTTAAGTCTTTTGCGTTATTGTGTGCGCAACTTTCGTGTTGCGCCCGAGCCCGGCCGACTTTCCACTCCTCCTTGCCGCCGGGCCCGGACGCCCCCATTCTTCGGAGATCCATCTTGATTCAGACTCGTGTTTTGAAGCCTGCCGCCGCGCTCATGATGTCGGCCGCTCTTTTGGTCGGCGCCGTTGTCGGCACGCCTGCGGTGCGCGCTTCCGATGTTACTGCCGCTCAGTCCCAGCTTCCCGATTTTGTCAGCCTTGTCGAGCAGTACGGCAAGGGTGTGGTCAACATCTCCACCGTCCGCGAAGCCCGTGTGATCGAAGGTGAAAATCCCTTCAGCGGACTCGATGAACGCCATGCCGAAATCTTCCGTCGCTTCGGCTTTCCGATTCCCTTCGGCGGCCCGCGCTCCGAACCCGAACGCCGCGGCACGGGATCGGGCTTTATCGTGAGCGCCGACGGTCTGATTCTCACCAACCATCACGTGGTCGACGGTGCCGATGAAATCACCGTGCGTCTTACGGACAACCGCGAATTCAAGGGCAAGGTTCTCGGCTCGGATGCCAAGACCGACATTGCCGTCGTCAAGATTGAGGCCACGGACCTGCCCGTGCTCAAGATGGGCGACAGCGATGCGCTCAAGGTCGGCGAATGGGTGGCCGCCATCGGCAGCCCCTTCGGTCTTTCCAATACCGTCACGGCGGGTATTGTGTCCGCCAAGAGCCGCAAGCTGCCGAGCGATCAGTACGTGCCCTTTATTCAGACCGACGTGGCCGTCAACCCCGGCAACTCGGGCGGCCCGCTCTTTAACATGAAGGGGGAAGTCGTGGGCATCAACTCGCAGATCTTCTCCACTTCGGGCGGCTTCATGGGCCTGTCCTTTGCCATCCCGAGCAACATCGCCATGCAGATTAAGGATCAGCTCGTCAAGAACGGCAAGGTGACGCGCGGCCGCATCGGCGTCGTCATCCAGAGCGTGACGCAGGATCTGGCCGAAAGCTTCGGCATGAAGCAGCCCAAGGGCGCCATCGTGAGCCAGGTGGAAAAGGACGGCCCCGCCGACAAGGCCGGGCTGCGTGAGGGTGACGTCATTCTCGGCGTCAACGGACGCGACGTCGAAGACAGCGCCGACATGCCCATGATCATCGGCGCCATGGCTCCGGGGTCCGTCGCGCGTCTTGCCGTGCTACGCGACAACAAGCGCATCTCGATCGACGTGAAGGTCAGCGAATCGAGCGATTCGGCTTCCGTCAAGGGCAAGAAGGCCACGAGCGAAGCCTCGCGTCTGGGTGTCACGGTGCGCTCCCTCAATGAGGAAGAAAAGCAGGCCGCGGGCACCGAGGGCCTGTTGGTCGTCAAGAGCACGGGCGCAGCCAAGAAGGCCGGCATCGCTGAGGGTGACATCATCGTCAACATCAACGGCGCGGCCATCAAAAAGCCCGCCGACCTCTCCAAGGCCGTCTCGGGCAGCAAGATGCTACGCGTTCTCGTGCAGCGTCGCGATGCACGCATCTTCATCCCCGTGAAGATCAAGTGACGCAACGCAGACCTTCTGCATAAATTCGGGCCGCCCTTCGATCAAGAAAGGCGGCCTGATTTTTCTTTTTCGAGATCCAAGCAGCGTGCCGTCGAGGGGCTTTATTATCTGCGCCACTTTCACCTCGACGTGCCGGGAAACGCCGCGGTCGAGCGCATTCTTATACCAAACTTGAAATCGACTCCGTGACGTCGGCTTCTTTCGAGGCGCAGCGCAAGACGGCCGACCACTCTTAAAAAAGCGCAGACCTTCCGCACACACGACGACGCCCCGCAAAAGACTTTCTTTCACGGGGCGTTCGTATTTTTGCGCGCAACACCCGCACAAGCGGGCGGCGCGAAAATCAGACGTTAAGAGTGTTCCGACTTAGCCTTGGCCGAAGCGATCTGCTCGGCTTCAAGCGCGGCGGCCGCCTGGTCCGCCAAGTGCCTGTTGTCGGGATGCATGACGCGGTTGAGGTCGTCGTTGTTGACGTCCTTCATCCAGTGGCCGACCACGATGCAGGCAATACCGTTGCCGATCATGTTCGTCAGGGCTCGGGCTTCGGACATGAAGCGGTCGATCCCGAGAATCAGCGCCAAACCTGCCACAGGCACATGGCCGACGGCCGAGAGCGTGGCCGCGAGCACGATAAAGCCCGAGCCCGTCACACCGGCAGCACCCTTGGAAGTGAGAAGGAGCACTGCCAGAAGCGTCAGCTGCTGGGTGATGGTCATGTCCACGTCACAGGCCTGAGCAATAAAGACCGAGGCCATGGTGAGGTAAATGGCCGTGCCGTCAAGGTTGAACGAGTACCCCGTCGGAATGACGAGCCCCACCACGGACTTGCTCACGCCCGCGTGCTCCATCTTGGCCATCATGCGCGGCAGAACCGACTCGGAAGACGAGGTGCCCAGCACGATGAGAAGTTCTTCCTTGATGTAGCCGATGTAGCGGAAAATCGAGAATCCGTGCCAACGGCAGATGCCGCCCAACACCACGAAGATAAAGAGCAGGCAGGTGAGATAGAACGTGCCCATGAGTTCGGCAAGGGGCAAAAGCGAAGCCACACCGTACTTGCCGATCGTAAAGGCCATGGCGCCGAAGGCCCCCAAAGGCGCCACACGCATGATCATGCCCACGATCTGAAAAAGAACGTGGCTGCTCTTTTCGATCATGTCAAAGACAAGCGTGCCGCGGCCGCCGAACTTGTGCAGCGCAAAACCAAAAAGGAGCGAGAAGAAGAGCACCTGCAGGATGTCGCCCTGCGCAAAGGCCCCGACCACGGTCGAGGGAATGATGTTCATCAAAAACTGCGTGGTACTCTGCATCTTGCCCGGTCCCGTGTAGGCCGCAACGGCCCCCTGATCGAGCGTGGCCGGATCCACATGCATGCCCGCACCGGGCTGGCAGACGTTGACGATAAACAGGCCGATGATGAGCGCAACGGTCGAGACGACTTCAAAGTACAGAAGCGCCAAACCGCCCGTTTTACCAACCTTCTTCATGTCTTCCATGCCGGCAATGCCCGTCACCACCGTGCAGAAGATCACGGGCGCGATAATCATCTTGATGAGTTTGATGAAGCCGTCGCCGAAGGGTTTCATCTGCGTGCCGATATCGGGGCAAAAGTACCCGAGCAACACACCGCTGATGATTGCGCAGATCACCTGAAAGTACAGGACCTTGTAAATCGGCGTCCTTTTCTTAGCCATTTCAGCTTCCCCTCTTATTCAAGACTTCCCGCGCCTGACGGGCAGCGGAAAAAGAGCCGCAGTCAAGGAAAACCCGTCCAAGGGGTTTCCCCAACTTAGGGCATCGGCGCCGATTGTGGCAAATTTCAGAAATTGATTCAAAAGAAAGCGTAAGCGGAATTTAAGAACAGTGTCGGATATCAACCAAACTAGGCAAAGCCCCCAATCCTTCGCTGTGCGTCACGTCAGTTTTGAACAGGTCCCACAGTTTCCGTCTCGGAGACCGCATTTCCATCAACTGAAAACCCATCCCATGCCCGCTCGCGCAAGCCAAACACGCTTGCACCGCAGTCCGAGCGCTGAAAGCGCCATGCTTGTATCGCTATTTTAGATGGCTCCTTTGCACAGGCACCAACTCTGATCCTTCGCGTATCGATCGCTGCAAAAAACGGCCGCCTCAAAGGAATGACATCCTTCTCGACGGCCGTTTTAGGTTCCCAAATCAAGGGAAAAAGCAATCACTTTTTCCCGTGGATACGGTCGGCGACAACGCGCGCAAATGCCTGCACGTCAAAGTTGTCCGGTTGCATCAGTGCATGGAACACGACACCGTCAAGCAGCGCCTGATCGGCACGAATAGTGAGATCGAGTCCCTCCTGCGAATCCCCGAAGGCAAGCCGACACTCGCGGATCGCAGCGTGCACGCGTGCGTCCCACTGCCGCACGATGCGCGCCAACTCTTCGTTGCGTGTGGTCTCGAGCACGATTTCCATTGTGAGACGCGCCCGTACCGGGTTCAGACGCTCGCGAATGTGCTCGAGAAGCAGCTCATAGCGCTCGTCTTCAGTCATCCTCCCCGAAAGCATCTTCTGCAGGGTCTGATTCGTGCGGCAAATCTCTTCTTCGGCAAGAGCGCTCACGATATCGCTCTTGCCCGAGAAGTAGTTGTACAGGTTGCCCACACTCATGCCTGCGGCCTTGGCAATGTCGGCCATGGTGGTTGCCACAAAACCCTTGGCCACAAAGCAGTCAAGCGCAACTTTCAGGATTTCCGTGCGCCGTCGGTTCAAAAGTTCCGTATCGCAGACTGTCATTGAACTGCCTTCTGTGCCTCGGCAAGCTGCGAGCCGCCGCCAAGTGCCTTATAGAGCATCACGGCACTTTGAGCTCGCGCAAGTTGCGCGGAAATAAGGCTTCTCTGCGCCGAGAAGTTCGATCGCTGGCTGTCGAGCACCGTCAGGTAGCTGTCGGCGCCGCTCTCGTAGCGTTGCGTTGCCAGAGCAAAGCTCTTAGCTGCGGCATCGGCCAGATCTTCAGTCGCCTTGAGTTCGTCACCCACGGTCCCTTCGAGCGCCAGGGCGTCTGCCACATCGCGGAAGGCCGACTGCACGGCAAGTTCGTAGTCGGCCACGGCCTTGCGCTGCTTGGCCTGCGCCGCCTTCAGATTGGAGACGTTGGCACCGCCCGTAAAGATCGGCAGCGTCACGCTCGGCACAAAGTTCCACATGCGCGTGCCGCCCTCAAAGAGGTTTGACAGCTCGGGCGAAGTGGTCCCAAGGGCTCCCGTCAAAGCAATACGCGGGAAAAAGGTCGCGCGCGCCACGCCGATGTTGGCATTGGCGCTTCTAAGAGCTGCTTCAGCCGAGGCAATGTCCGGGCGGGCAAGGAGCACTTCGCTCGGCACGTTCGACGCGGCCGACAGGCGGGAGGTGACGTTCTGCACCATGCCTTCGGGTTCGAGTGCGGCATCCACGGGCCCGCCCACAAGCAGCGTAAGGGCATTGCGCGCCTGCGACAGCTGACGCTTGGCCTGCGCCATGGCCGCCTCGGCCGTTGCCACCGTCGTGCGTGCCTGCTGCACGTCAAGCAGGCTGCTCGCACCGAGCTCGTAGCTCTTTTCAATGAGCGCAAGGCTTTCCTTCTGGCTCTCATACGTCGAGGCTGCCAGATTAAGAAGCTGCTTGCTTGCGCCCAGCGTGAGCCAGGTATTGGCAATTTCGGCGATCACCGTCATCTGCGTCGTACGCTGTGCGGCTTCGGACTGCATGTATGCCTGCAGAGCCTGCTCGGTGAGGTTGCGCACGCGCCCCCAAAGGTCAAGCTCATAGGAAGCCATTGCCAAAGAGGCGGTGTAGGTATGGCTCGTGATGTCGCGGCCCGAAGCGTTCACCGAACGGGGCGTGCGCTGCGCAGTTTCCTGCGCCACGGCCGAAATCGACGGGAAGTAGTTGGCGCGCTCAACGCCGTACAGAGCGCGGGCCTGCTCGACGGCCATCATGGCCGAGCGCAGGCTGCGGTTGTTTTCAAGCCCCGTGCGGATGAGCGTCACCAGACGCGGGTCGGTGAAAAAGTCGCTCCACTGCTGCAGGCCCTCGGTGAGGACGACCGCATTGCGCACGGCCTCATCGGCGGGCCAGGCGGGGGCAACAACATCCTCGGGGCGCTCGAAATCGGGCGCCATGGAGATGCACCCCGTCAAAAGCAGCGCCGACGCCAGAGGCAGCAGGCAAAGATGCTTACGCATGTTCAATCTCCTCGTTGTTTTGTTCCTTGACGACCGCGGGCTTCTTTTTACCGAAGATTCGGATGATGAGCACATAGAAGGCGGGCACGAAGAAAATACACAGGAAGGTGCCCGTGATCATACCGCCCAACACGGCGACGCCGATGGCGGACTGAGCACCGGCGCCCGCACCCGTGGCCATGGCCAGAGGCAGAACACCCAGACCGAAGGCAAGCGAGGTCATCAGAATCGGACGCAGACGCAGACGCACGGCTTCGACCACCGCCGCCAGATCTTCCATGCCCGAATCCACGAGGTCACGCGCAAATTCCACAATCAAAATGGCGTTTTTGGCCACCAGACCGATCGTCGTGAGCAGCCCCACCTGGAAGTAGACGTCGTTTTCCTTGCCGGTGATCCAGGTCAGCCCCAGAGCACCCAGCACGCCCAGCGGAATCACCATCAGCACAGCCACGGGAATCGACCAGGATTCGTACAAAGCCGCCAGCGCGAGGAACACCACCAGAATCGAGAGTGCGTACAGGGGAGCGGCGTTGCTGCCCGCCACGCGTTCCTGATAGGACACGCCGTTCCATTCAATGGAGTATCCCGGCGGCATCGTCTCAAGGATTTCCTCGATGATCTTCATGGCCGTACCCGAGGAGATTCCCTGGGCAGCGCTGCCCTGAATATTGACGGCGTCGATGGCGTTGAAGCGATCCAAGCGCGGGGGCCCGTAGGTCCACTCGGTCGAAGCGATGGCCGAGAAAGGCATCATCTTGCCCGAGCTCGTACGCACGTGCCACTTATCGAGGTCGGCAATAGTCGCGCGGGAGTCTTCCACACCCTGCACATAGACCTTCTTCAAGCGTCCGCGGTCCATGAAGTCGTTCACGTAGGACGAACCGAAGGCGGTGTTGAGCACGGCGTTGATCTGCGCCTGCGACACCCCGAGCGCGCGGGCCTTGTCGAAGTCGACGTTAACCTGCAGCATCGGCGCGTCTTCCATGCCGTTCAGACGCACCTGCACGAGGCGCTTGTCCTGATTGGCAACGCGCAGGAACTGGTGCGCCACTTCCATGAGCTTTTCATGGCCCTGGGCGCTTCGATCCTGCAGATAGAAGTCAAAGCCTTCAGCCACACCGAGTTCGGGCACAGCGGGCAGCGGGAACACAAAGCCCTGGCTGTCCTTGAACTGCGGCGAGAAGAGAGCCCCCATCGTGCGCATCATGACGGACGTGATGGAGGTGTCGGGCGTCGTGCGCTCGCTCCAGTCCTTCAGACGCAGAAAGCCCATGGCGTTGTTCTGCCCCGTACCGGCAAAGGAGAAGCCGCGCACCGTAAAGACTGAGGCGACGGCCTTCTCTTCCATCTTGGCCACGGTCTGCTGGAAGCGGGCGAGCACGTCGTCCGTACGCTCGGCCGTCGCTCCGGGCGGGGTCTGCGTCATCATAAGCAGCACGCCCTGGTCTTCACTGGGCATGAAGGCCGACGGCATCTTGATAAAGCCGAACACCACCGCGCCGCAGAGCACGAGGTAGACGGCCATCAGGCGCAGCATGCGGCGCACAAAGATCTTCACCGAACTGCGCACGCCGTTGGTAAGCGCATCAAACGTGCGGTTGAACCAACCGAAAAAGCCCTTGCTGGCGCGTTCATGATCGGTATCGACCTGCTTGAGCATCGAGCCGCAAAGCGCAGGCGTAAGCGTCAGAGCCACCACCACCGACAGCACCATGGCCGCCACGATGGTCACCGAGAACTGTCGGTAGATCACGCCCGTCGAACCACCGAAGAAGGCCATCGGCACAAATACGGCCGACAGCACCATGGCGATACCGATCAGGGCGCCCGTGATCTGATTCATCGACTTAATGGTCGCCGTCTTGGGATCGCATTTTTCCTCGGTCATCACGCGCTCGACGTTTTCCACCACCACGATAGCGTCGTCCACCAACAGGCCGATCGCCAGCACCATGGCAAACATCGTCAGCACGTTGATCGAGTACCCCAGAAGGCTCAGCACGGCAAAGGTGCCGAGCAGCACCACCGGCACGGCAATCGTCGGAATAATGGTGGCGCGCCAGTTCTGCAGGAAGAGGAACATCACGGCCACCACCAGAATGATGGCTTCAAAAAGCGTCTTCACCACTTCGTGAATGGCAGCGCGCACGAAGGGCGTGGTGTCAAACGGCACCACCGTTTCAACGCCTTCAGGGAAGAAGGGGGAAAGTTCGTCGATACGCTTGAGCACACGCTCGGCCGTCGCAAGAGCGTTGGCATCGGCACTGAGCTCAATGGCGATGCCCGACGACTGCTTGCCGTTGTAGCGACCGTTGAAGGTATAGATTTCCTGACCGAGTTCAACGTAGCCGATGTCCTTGATGCGCACGGTCGCGCCGTCGGCGGGCGACTTCAAGACGATGTTTTCAAACTGCTCGGTCGTATTGAGAAGATTGCTCGCACGGATCGTGGCACCCACCATACGCTTGCCGTTGGTCGGCTGGCCGGAGATTTCACCGCCCGCGACCTGCACGTTCTGCGCCTTGATGGCATTGATGACGTCTGCCGGTTCCAGGCTGTACTTCATCAGCAGGCCCGGATCCATCCAGATGCGCATGCCGTAGGAGGCACCGAACACGGTGCACTGCCCCACGCCCGTCACACGGGCGATCGGTTCCTTGATGTTGTTGGTAAGAAAGTCTCCCAAGTCGCCCGAATTGAGGCGCCCGCTGTTGTCGATGAAGCCGACCACCATCAGGAAGGAGGCAGCCGACTTATCGACCGTCACGCCGAGCTGACGCACGACATCGGGCAGGCGCGGTTCGGCGCCCGAGAGCTTGTTCTGCACCTGCACCTGCGCGATGTCGGGGTCCGTGCCCGCCTCGAAGGTGAGTTCAATGGTCATGCTACCCGTCGAGTCCGAATTCGAGCTCATGTAGAGCAATCCGTCCAGACCCGTCATTTCCTGCTCGATCACCTGCGTGGTGGTGCGGGAAAGCGTTTCGGCCGAAGCGCCCGGATAGGTCGCACTGATGGTGACCTTGGGGGGCGCGATGTTGGGATACTGTGCCACGGGGAGCGTAAAGATGCTCAATGCGCCCGCGAGCATGATGACAATGGCGATCACCCATGCAAAGATGGGGCGACCCACAAAAAAACGACTCAGCATGTTTGCCTGCTCGGTAAATCAGTCTGTACGGTTAGCGGGCAGCCGGCGTCGGGCCGACCTTGGAGATGACGGGCGCCGTCGGGTCGACAAGCGCACCCACGCGCACGTGCTGCAGGCCTTCGATCACCACCTTTTCGCCGGGCGCGAGTCCCGAGTCCACCACCCAGTAGCCGTTGTCTTCGGCCCCGATCACGATGTCGCGGCTTTCGATCTTATTGTCCTTGTTGACGATGTAGACGTAAGGCGTGCCGTTGTTGCGGCGCAACGTGGCGCGCTGATCGAGGCGAATGCCGTTTTCACGCACACCCTGCACAACCTGAGCGCGCACGAACATGCCGGGCATCAGAACGCGGTCGGGGTTGTCAAAAACCGCACGCACGCGCACCGTGCCCGTAGCTTCGTCCACGAGAGCGTCGGTGAAGGTGAGCTTGCCCACGCCCTTAAAGGGCTGGCCGTTGTCAAGAATAAGATGCACCGGAGCGTTGCGGCCCTCGGAGCGCAGGGCGCCCGAAGCCACATCGCTGCGCATCTTCATGAGCGCCCCGTAGCTCTGAGTGACGTCGACGTAAACCTTGTCGATCTGCTGCACCACCGTCAGGCGCTGCGCCTGATTGGCCGATACGAGGGCGCCGGGCGTCATTTCCGAAAGCGACACCTTGCCTGCAATGGGCGAGTTGACGTGCGTGTACTGCAGGTTGATCTGCGCCGTCTTCACGGCCGCACGGGCCGCAGCCACATTGGCTTCGGCGACCTTCCAGGCCGCCTGAGCCTGATCGTTCTGCGACGCGCTCACGGCCTTGATCTTGACGAGTTCAGCCGAACGGCGGGCATCGGCCTTGGCCGAAGCAAGCGAAGCCTGCGCCTGAAGGAGCGAAGCCTGAGCACTGGCGAGGTTGGCTTCGTAGACGGCCGGATCAATCTGGTAAAGCTGCTGGCCGAGCTTGACTTCCGTGCCTTCTTCAAAAAGGCGCGACTGCAGAATGCCGCTCACCTGAGGGCGCACTTCGGCCGTCTGGAAGGCCGTCACGCGACCTGAGAGCTCGGTGCGCATCTCGATGGGCGAATAGCTGATCACCTGCACGGACACGGGCGTGGCGCGCTGCTGTTGGGCAGCGGCCTGATTGCCGCCCGCCTTCTTGTCGGTACAGCCGGTAAGAGCAACGGCGGCGGCTACCGCAACGGCAAGGGCAGCATGGCGCAGCGTGGATTGGTTCAACATGAAACTGTGACTCCGTATTGAAAACAATGCGTTTTTCAGTCCCTTTCGTCCGAGTGCAAAACAAAAAACGGACAGCAAAGGCTCGGGGAAAATCATTTTCCCCGAGCGGACTGAATGATGGTTCAGAATTCTAGCCGCGCACCGTCAAAGTGTTGATGCACCGCAAGGCGCGATCCTTTATGAAGTTTGTAACGGTATGTTTCCAACACGTCACAAAACGGCCGAAGAAACCACAAAGAATCTCTTCGGCCGCGCATCAAAAGAACGGTCGCGTTACTCGACGGTCACGCTCTTGGCAAGGTTACGGGGCTTGTCGACGTCCGTGCCGCGCGCCAGGGCCGTGTGATAGGCCAGAAGCTGCAGCGTCACGACGTGCAGGATGGGCGAGAGGTCGCCGTAGTTTTCGGGAAGACGAATGACGTGCATCTCTTCGGTAGCATCGATCGCGCTGTCGCCGTCGGCAAAGACATAGAGCTCACCGCCGCGGGCACGCACTTCCTGCATGTTGCTCTTGAGCTTTTCAAGAAGTTCGTCGTTGGGCGCAATCGTCACCACCGGCATCGAAGCGTCCACGAGCGCAAGGGGCCCGTGCTTGAGTTCACCCGCCGGATAGGCCTCGGCGTGGATGTAGCTGATCTCCTTTAATTTAAGCGCGCCTTCGAGGGCGATCGGATAGTGCACGCCGCGCCCCAGAAAGAGCGCGTCATTTTTGCTTGCGAACCGCTCGGCCCAGGCGATGATCTGCGGCTCGAGCGCGAGCACCCGTCCGAGCGCCACGGGAATGTGGCGCAGCCGTTCGATGGCCTTGTCTTCGTCCTCTTTGGTAAGGCGTCCGTTGATTTTGGCCAGCGTGAGTGTGAGCAGATAAAGGGCCGTCAGCTGGGTTGTAAAGGCCTTTGTACTCGCCACGCCGATTTCAACGCCGGCGCGGGTGATGTAGTGCAGGCGGCTTTCGCGCACGAGCGCACTTTGGGCCACATTGCAGATTGCCAGCGTCTTGGTCATGCCGCGCGAGACGGCGTACTTCAACGCGGCAATCGTGTCTGCCGTCTCGCCCGACTGCGAGATCGTCACCACGAGTGCTTCGGGATCGGTGATGGGACTGCGGTAGCGGTATTCGCTGGCAATTTCCACCTCGCAGGCGATACCCGCGATCGATTCGAGCCAGTACTTGGCCGTCATGGCGGCATAAAAGCTCGTGCCGCAGGCAAGCATCAGGATGCGCCGCACGCCCGTCAGCAGTTGGGCCGCTTCGGCCCCGAAAAGCGTCGGCGCAATGCCTTCGACGCCTTCCATCGTGTCGGCAATGGCGCGGGGCTGCTCGAAGATTTCCTTTTGCATGTAGTGACGGTAGGGCCCCAGATCGGCCGCCCCAGAATAGGCCTGCACGTGCACGGGCTTGCGTTCGACCCGATGCCACTCGTCGCCCCTGCGCGCCCAAACGGCGTAGCCGTCGGCCGTCAGATCGACCATGTCGCCCTCTTCGAGGTAGACGATGCTCTCCGTGACGCCCGCAAGCGCCATGGCGTCGCTCGCCACAAAGTTGGCCGCCTCTTCTTCGCACGTGCCGAGCACCATGGGCGAGCCCTGTCGGGCGCCGACAATGCGGCCGGGTTCAAGGCTGCAGCACACGGCAATTGCATAGGCGCCCCGTACACGCCGAAGGGCCTTTTGCACCGCCTCAAGAAGATCTCCCTCGTAGAGCGCGTTGATGAGGTGCGCCAGCACTTCCGTGTCGGTCTGCCCTTCCATGCGCGCGCCCTGCGCGATAAGTTCAGCCTTGATCTCGGCCCAGTTTTCAATAATGCCGTTGTGCACGAGGCAAATGCGGTGACCCGCAATATGCGGGTGGGCGTTGACCACCACGGGTCCGCCGTGGGTAGCCCAGCGCGTATGCGCAACACCGACCTGTCCGGCAATGCCCTCTTGGGCAATCTGTCCGCACAGCTCGTGCACGCGTGAGACGCTGCGCGCACGCTTTAAGCCCGATTCGGTCACAACCGCCACACCGCAGCTGTCGTAGCCGCGGTATTCAAGTCTCTTAAGCCCCTCGACGAGGACGGGCACGACGTCGCGATGCGCGGCGCCGGCAACGATTCCACACATGGTGTTAACTCCTTTTCGTCGAGCGTTATCAGGCCTGCTTCTTGCTCGGGCGCTGCCAGCCGGCAACAGTGCGCTGGGGAGCTCGAGAGAGCGTCAGTTCACCGGCGGGCGCATCCTTGGCAAGGGTCGTGCCCGCGCCGAGCGTGGCACCGGCGCCGACCGTCACGGGAGCAATGAGCTGCGTGTCCGAACCGATGAAGGCGTCGTCGCCGATCGTGGTACGGAACTTGTTCACACCGTCGTAGTTGCAGGTGATGGTGCCCGCGCCAATGTTGACGCGCGCGCCCATGTCGGTGTCACCGATATAGGAAAGGTGATTGATCTTGGAAGCGTGTCCGATCACGGACTTTTTGATTTCCACAAAGTTGCCGACATGCACCTCGTCGGCAAGTTCGGCCCCCGGACGCAGACGGGCGTAGGGCCCGATTCTGGCCTGCGCGCCGACCTTGGCCTCGACAATGTGCGAGAAGGCTTCGATTACGCTGCCCGCACCGATCACGGCATTGCGAATCACGCAGTAGGGACCGACGCGCACGCCGTCGCCGAGTTCCACACGGCCTTCAAAGACAACGCCCACATCGATGACGACATCCTTGCCGCAGACAAGCTTGCCGCGGATATCCAGACGCGAGGGATCGATGACCGTGACGCCGGCGTCGGTGAGTTCTTCGGCAAGATGGTCCTGCCAGATGCCTTCAAGGCGCGCAAGCTGCGTCTTGGAATTGACGCCTTCGACTTCAAAGCTGCGGCGCGGACGGGCCGAATTGATGCGCACGCCGTCGCGCACGGCCAGACCGATAACGTCGGTGAGGTAGTACTCGCCCTGCGCGTTGCTCGCCTTGAGTTCGGAGAGCCAGCCTGCAAGGCGCGCCGTAGGCAGCAGCATGATGCCGGTATTGACTTCGCGAATCTGCTTCTGGCCTTCGGTGGCGTCCTTTTGCTCGACGATCGCCACGATGCGGCCCTTTTGACGCAGGATGCGGCCGTAACCGGTGGGATTGCGCAGCACCGTCGTGAGGATGGCCATGGAGTCGCCCGCCACTTCCGCCAGACGCGCGATCGTCTCGGGCTGCACGAGCGGCACGTCCCCCAAAAGCACCAACGTGTGTTCGGCAGAGGCATCAAGCGCGGGGAGCGCACACTGCAGAGCGTGCCCCGTGCCCATCTGCGGCTCCTGCAGCACGCATTCGACACCGGCGCGCCCCTCGACATGCGCCTTCACAACCTCGGCGCGATGACCGACAACAACGACGGTTTTGGCAACGTTGGGCAGCCCGGCCACCGTGTCGAGCACGTGTTCGAGCATGGGTTTGCCCGCCAAAGGCTGCAGCACCTTGGGCAGATCCGAGTGCATGCGCTTACCCTGACCGGCAGCGAGAATGACGACGTTAAGCATAACAATCCTTCTTTGTGGTACGCCCTTTTTTCAAAACAATGTCTTTCGGGCGGGGTGGGTGGTTAACCTGTTTATTTTGCCATTCCCGAGCTTGTTTTTCAGTGTCTCTTTGAGGCTTCCCGCCGCTCTTATTCACATCCCCCACACAGCATTTACACAGGAAAAACACAGATTTCCACGAGTTTCTCCACAAAGTTTTCCACAGGCTGCAAACGCCCTTGGAAAAACCGCAGGAAGTTGCTTCCTGCGGTTTCAAGCTTCGTGAGGTCTTCACGGGACCTCAGAACGGTTCAGCACCGTCCTGAGGCCGGTCGGTTCATAAGCAGGCCGGAGCACTTGCACGCAGCTGCTGCCAGCGGTGGTAGCGCTGGTTGCTGCGGGTGGGCAGCAGGCTGCCGACCACCATGCTGATGCCGGCCACGATGAAGCCGCCCAGCACGGAGGGGAACACATCCCCGAGGCTCGTTGCAGTCAGAATGCCCCAGGTCAGACCGCCAACGATGATCGACGTCCAGGCGCCTTGCGTTGTGGCGCGCTTCCAGTACAACCCCATCACGAGCGGCCAGAAGGCCCCTACCACCGGGAACTGATAGGCCATGGCGACCATGTCGTAGATTGCCGTGCCTTCAAACCACAGGCTGTAGGAGAGAACCATCACGGCAAAGACGACGAGCGTGGCGCGCATGTAGACGAGTTCCTTGCCCTCGATGTTCATGTAGTTGCGCAGCACGTTTTCCACAAAGGTCGTGGTCGGCGCGAGCATTGTGGCCGAGGCCGTGCTCATCACGGCCGACAGCACGGCACCGAAAAAGAGCACGCGCAGCCACCAGGGCATGTAGTCGCGAATCAGCGTGGGCAGCAGACGCTGCGGGTCGCTCGTCAGAAGCGCATCACCTACTCCGGGCATGGCGAGCACGGCCGCGCAGACGATGAACATCGGCACGAAGGCAAACAGAATGTAGAGGCCGCCGCCGATGATGGGACCGCGCACCGCAGTCTTGGCATCCTTGGCGCTCATCACACGCTGAAACACGTCCTGCTGCGGGATCGAGCCGATCATCATCGTGATGGCCGCCGAGATCCAGAAGAGCCAGCCGTTCCAGCTCATTTCGGGCCACGGATTAAAGAGGTTGCGCTGATCGGCAAACTGCACGACGGCGGTAAAGCCGCCCGCCATCTCACCGGCCGTAAAGGCAATCGCCACCAAACCGGCCACGATGATGATCATCTGGAAGAAGTCCGTGACCGCCACCGACCACATACCGCCGTAGACCGTGTAGAACAGCACCACGAACGTGCCGATCGTCATGCCCAACGACACGCTGATCGCACCTTCCGTGATGAGGTTGAGCACCAGACCGAGGGCCGCAACCTGAGCGCCCACCCAGCCGAGGTAGGAAAGAATGATGAAAAAGGCGCAGGCAAGCTCAATCTTCTTGCCGTAGCGACGGCGATAAAAGTCGCCGATCGTAAGCAGATCCATCTTATAGAGCTTGCGGGCAAAGAACATGCCCACCAAAATCAGCGCCATGCCCGAGCCGAAGGGCTCTTCAATCACGCCGGCAATTCCGCCCTCGATGAAGCGCCCGGGCAGACCGAGCACGGTCTCACTGCCGAACCACGTGGCAAACGTGGCGGTGATGACCATCATCAGAGGAAGGGAACGCCCTGCCAATGCATAATCGGCGGTATTGCGTACGCGGCGAGCCGCCCACAACCCGATTCCGATCGAAACCAGCATGTACATGCAGACCAGTACGATCAGCAGCGTCATCGCGACTTCTCCTTATAAAAAGCGTAACGACGAAGGGTAATAGGAAAACAGTTTGCAACCGTTCTCGGCGCGGGGCTCATCGCTTTGTCTGAATCATCAGGGCGCCGTACTTTTTTTGCAGACCCGCAGTATATGAATGATGCGTAAAAGTGAAAGTTTTTTGTTCGATTTTTTGTACTGAATCGGCCGAAGTTTCATCGAGGTCAAAAACTGTCTTTTTTTGGGAGTCTTCTGAAACGGGTTTTCACCTAATCATATTGGTCTAACCTGCGCATTCCACTGCGATTTTCCGAGCTCCCGGCCCATGAAAAACGGTGCCGTCGCACCAAGGCGAAAGCACCGCCGCAAGTCGTCGGACGCGACAGCCCTAAAAGGCGCCGCGTCACGGGCCGCATCAGTTGGCCTGCTCGATCCCGGCAAGAAGCCAGCCGCTCGAGCCGTCCTTCTTCTGCACGAGCACCCAGTACTCATGCACTTCCTCGAACTCGCCGTCAATCTTCATGGCGCCGTTGAAGGACACCACGGCAACATTCTCGTCACCCTGCTCTTCAAAACCAAGGAGCTTGGCGGTGAGATCAATCACTTCGCTCTTTTGCTGCTTGGTGTCGCGTTCGCGCAGCTTGTGCGTGACGAGAATAAAGAAGTCGTCGGTCGTAAAGTCGCTGATGTCGATGACGTTGCCCGTATCCCAGGCCTGCTGGAGCTTGATGAAGTTTTCTCTGGCCACCGACTCAAAACCGGCAGTATCAAACCCGTCGGGAATGCTCAGAGACGGCACGCGCTCGGCAGCGCCGCTCTTTTCAAACATATCCATTACGCTGCCCGGGGTCGCAGCTGCTGCGGCGGCAGGCGCCGCACTCGGGCGAACTTCGGGTTCGGGCTGCGGGCGCGGGGCCGCTTCATAGGCGCTCGCGTGGGGCGAAGTGCGGTGCGAGGTGCCCGCGCTCTGCTGCACGCGGCGCGAAGCAACCAGTCCCACAACAAAGCGGAAAGCAAAAAAGAGCACCATCGCCAAAAGCAGCATCATGACGATCTGACCGAGCCCTTCGGACAGGCCCAGAGCACTCAGAAGCGCCGTAATGCCAAGGGCTGCCGCCGCCCCCATCAGGATGTTGCGCCAGGGACTGGCGCTTTTGGCGGCCGCAGCGGCCGTGGCCCCCTTGGCAGCAGACGGCTGGGCCTGCTGCTGACGCGGAGCAGTCTGATTAAAGCCCGGCGTCGGGGCCTTGGGAGCAGCCTGCTTGAGCGCAGGCGCGGGGCGTCCGAACGAAGAGCCGCCGCCAAAACGCTTGGCGGCATCGGCATCCATCGAGGTCGTCACAAGAACCATGGCAACGGCCAGAACGGCCAAAAGATTTTTCATTGTCAGCCTTTCGAAATGCGATCGCTTTTTTTGTTTAAATTGATCGCGGGAGTTGATTTGATTGAAGGATTTTATCGGATACGGCAGCGCCCGCAAAAAGGCGGGCGCAGGCATGTTTGTATACGAATTTTTCAGCGCGTCTGCGGTTTGATGCCGACGTGCAGCGCACACACGCCAAAGCACAGGTTGCGCCAGCGCACGCTCTCAAGTCCCGCCGTTTCCATCATCGAGGCCAGCGTCTTCTGATCGGGGTGCCGACGAATCGATTCGGCCAGATAACGGTAGCTGTCCGCGTCCCCCGCCAAAAGCCCGCCCAGTCGGGGCATGATTTTGAAGGAATAAAAGTCGTACAAACCCCGCAGCCACGGACTGCAGCGCGAAAACTCAAGCACCATCACGCGGCCGCCGGGACGCACCACGCGCGTCATCTCCGAAAGGGCCCGATCCTTGTGGGTCATGTTGCGCAGACCGAAGGAGACGATCGCCACGTCGAACGTGTTGTCGGCAAAGGGCAGCGCCTCGCAGTCGCACTGCGCCACACAGGCCCTGGTACCGGTTTTGGCAAGACGCTTTCGGCCTTCGCCGAGCATCGAACCGTTGATGTCGGTCGCCCAGACTTCGCCGCTGATGCCGACGATGCGTCCAAAGCGAATCGCCAGATCGCACGTTCCCGAAGCAATGTCGAGAACCTTGTCACCGGCGACGCACTGCGCCGATTGCACCGCCACGCGCTTCCAGAGTCGGTGCAGACCGAAGCTGAGCACGTCGTTCATCAGGTCGTACCTGCGGGCGACGGAGTCAAAGACGCTGCGCACCTTGGCGGCCTTTTCGTCCTCGGCAACCTCTGTAAAACCGAAGTCCGTCTGCTGGTTGTGATCGTTGTTCATGACGTCCCGATGGGATATTGGAATGCAATAGAAAACCGTGTCGCCGTACGATCAGTGCTGCTTGGAGGGACACTGCGCCTTGGGCTTTTCCTTGAAGGGCTCGTTGGCCGGATCGTTGGGATCGCGGCTGGCACCCTTTTCCGCAAGCTCTTTAAGATAGGCTTCCCAGAGCGCTTCCTGGTTTTCGCCGATCTCGGCCAGATAGTCCCAGCTGTAAAGCCCCGAGTCATGCCCGTCGGAGAAGACAAAACGCAGTGCGTAGTTGCCGATCGGCTCAATCTGTTCGACTTCCACGTCGCGCTTTCCAACCTGAAGCTTGGCCTGATCGGGCGTATGTCCGGTCACTTCCGCCGACGGCGAGAAGACGCGCAGAAATTCGATCGGAAAGGAATATGAGGCACCGTTGTCGAAGGTAATGTCGAATCGACGGGTCACCTTGTGCAACTGCATGTCGACGGGAAAAAGCATGAAGATCTCCAAAACGCCTGTTTAAGGCGCTCACTGATGCCTGAGAACGGCCTAAAGACGACAAAGCGTCCTCACGGACGCCCCTGTTCGTGCCGTTTCTTCGGCTTATTGACTGGTGCCGCCGGCGGGACTCGAACCCACATCACAGCCTTCGGAGGGCCATATTCTATCCAGTTGAACTACGGCGACAACAGGGGGGCATTATACAGCCCGAAAAGCTTTCGCCTAGAGCTGTGCCGGATCGACTTCGATGGTCCAGGCAACCCCGCTGACCGGATCGGGCATTGTCAGAAGGGCCTCATTCCAGGCCTTTAAAAAAGCGTGCCGTCGCGCGCGCGAGCTGCTTTCAATAAGAAGCTGCCCGCGTTCGGCATCCTTAAGCCGCATGAGCTGCATCGGTACCGGATCGTAGACAAACACGTCGGGCGCATCGAGCGCCATGGCAATCGCCTGGGCTCTTTTGAGAAATCCCAGCGTGCGTTCAAGCGAAGAAGACTGCGCAAGTAAAAGCGCCTGATGCGTAAAGGGCGGAGCCATTGCTTCGCGACGCCCCTGCAGCAGACGTTCGGCAAAACGCTCGTAGTCGTTGGCCTTCATATCTTCATAGATCGGGTGCCCTGGAAAGCGGGTCTGCACCATCACGCGGCCTTCGAGCTTGTCGCGCCCCGCGCGGCCTGCCACCTGCATGAGAGTGGCAAAGAGGCGCTCTTCGGCGCGCACATCGTGACTGACGAGCTGCGCGTCGGCATTGAGCACCACCACAAGACCGACGCGTTTGAAGTCATGCCCCTTGGCAATCATCTGCGTGCCGACCACGATGTCAACTTCACCGGCGTGCACGCTTTCAAACGCAGCTTCAGCCGCGTTTTTGGTGCGCACATTGTCCCGGTCGATGCGCAGCACCCTCGCCTCGGGCCAATAGTGGGCAATCGCTTCCTCAATGCGCTGCGTTCCCACGCCGACCGCTACCAGTTCGGCATTGCCGCAGCTCGGGCAGTGCTCGGGCACGCGGTAGGTGCTGCCGCAGTGATGACACACGAGTGAGGCGCTCGTTTTATGAAAGACCGTAAATCCCGAGCAGTGCAGGCACCGACTCACCCAACCGCAGGCGGTGCAGGATATAACGGGCGCGTAGCCGCGCCTGTTGATAAAAACGAGCACCTGCTCGCCTCGGGAAAGTGCTTCGTCCACAGCCTGTTTGACCTGCGGCGCAAATACGCTTGGTCGGGCTCGGCTGACGTCTACAAGCTCAAGCCGCGGCAGTCGGGCGCTCTGGACAGCGCGGTGCCGCAGAGCGAGCAGCGCATAGGCGCCCCGTTTGACCTGCGCCCAAGTTTCAAGCGAAGGCGTCGCCGAACCGAGCACGCAGGGCACACTGTTGTCCTGCGAGCGCTTGACGGCCAGGTCTCGGGCCGAAAAGCGCAGGCCTTCGCCGGCTTTGTAGCTCGGATCATGCTCTTCGTCGACCAGAACCAAGGCGAGTTTGTGAAAGCTCGCAAACACCGACAGCCGCGTGCCGACCAAAATACGTGCCCGCCCCTCATGCACCGCGAGCCAACTGCGGGCCCTCTGCACGGGCGTTAAGTCCGAATGCATGGTGACGACCGTTTCGTCTTGAAAGCGTCCTCGCACGCGGGCTTCGAGCTGCGGTGTGAGATTGATTTCAGGAACGAGCATCAACACCTGATTGGCCGGGTCTTTGGCAAGAACACGCTCAATGGCGTGCAGATAGACCTCGGTTTTGCCCGAACCCGTAACGCCAAAGAGCATGGAAACGCTAAAGCCCGGGTGTTCAAAAATCCGCTCGAGCGCCGCTTTCTGCTCTTGGTTGAGTTCCGGAGCCGGCACCGCTCTGACGGCCCTGCTCTTTATCGTTCGCAGACTGCGCATGCTCGCGTCGTACCGCGCCCGCGCAGGCGTGCGGAAAAACTGCGGCAGTGCGCCGAGTGCGGTTTCTCCGACTCCGCGCACGTAGTAGTCAGCGGCAAAACCGATAAAACGCAGCCACTCCAAAGAGAGCGGCCGCACATCATCAAAGACATGCTGCACGCCGCGCACCTTGTTGGCAGGCACCTCGGTCGTGTCGGAAATGCCGGCCACGATGCCGACCACCTTCCGCGGGCCGAGCGGAACGACCACCCGATGACCGACCTGCGCGACACAGTCTTCGGGCAGACGGTAGTCAAAGACGCCGCCTCCCGCGACCATGCCGGGAAGATCGAGAAGAATCTGCGCGTATCGCTCGCTCATGCGATCTCATCCTTTGCGTTCGACATGCAACAACGGCAAAAGCCGCGTGTGAAGAGACCTGTGGATAACTCTGTGAAAAACAGCAACTCGCCTTTGTTCACAAGCCTGCTCCGCATTTTTCCACACATTGGCATCCTATGTAAGCCAAAAAATGCGTATCCTTTAATATCAATGCGTTAGAACATATCCGCTTGAGAAATTCTCCGGACATTCCCCTTTTTAGGCAGACTGCCCGGCAAGTGCAATACTGTGGATAAGTCTGGGGAAAAAACAAGAAAGCCGTGTGAACAACGCTTGTACGGTTGGTGTTCACACGACTTCCCGAAGGGACGGCCGCCGCACGGGCGGCAGCCCTGCATCAGCGAGCTGCGTGCTTGCTGCGCGAGTAGGTATGCACCTCATCGACGAGAATGCGCACGGCATCCGGGTCGGTGTGCTGGCTGATGCCGTGTCCGAGATTGAACACGTGGCCGCCGTTGCCGACGTCGCCGTAGGCATCGATCACCTTGCGGGCCTCGCGGCGAATGGCTTCTTCGCCGGCAAAGAGCACCATGGGATCCATGTTGCCCTGCAGGGCCACGGCATCCTTGGTGCGCAAGCGGGCCTTGGTGAGGTTCACGGTCCAGTCCACGCCGACGCAGTCGCAGCCGCAGGCGGCCATATCTTCGAGCCAGTTGGCGCCGCCCTTGGTAAAGACGATCACGGGCACCTTTTCACCGTCGGCCTCACGGGTGAGACCTTCGATGATCTGACGCATGTACTTGAGGCTGAATTGCTCAAAGCAGCCGTCGGCCAGCGCACCGCCCCAGGTGTCGAAGATCTGCACAGCCTGAGCGCCGGCTTCGATCTGGGCGTTCAGGTAAGCGGTCACGGCGCGGGCGTTGACGTCCAGAATGCGGTGCAGCAGGTCGGGACGGGCATACATCATCTTCTTGATGGTCGAAAAGTCCTTGGAGCTGCCGCCTTCGACCATGTAGCAGGCCAGCGTAAAGGGCGACCCCGAGAAGCCGATCAGAGGCACGCGGTTGTTGAGTTCGCGGCGAATGATGCGCACGGCGTCGGTGACGTACTTAAGCTTTTCGCTCGGATCGGGCACGTACAGCGCGTTGACCGCCTCTTCATCCTGCACGGGCTTGGCAAAGACCGGGCCTTCACCGGCCACGAAGGAAAGGCCGAGGCCCATGGCGTCGGGCACCGTCAGAATGTCGGAAAACAGAATGGCGGCATCAAGCCCGAAGCGATCCACCGGCTGCAAAGTCACCTCGCAGGCGGCTTCCGGACACTGCGCAAGCGCCATGAAACTGCCCAAACGCGCACGGGTGGCGTTGTATTCGGGCAGGTAGCGGCCGGCCTGACGCATCAGCCACAAGGGGGTATAGTCGGTGTGTTCGCGCTTGAGGGCGCGCAGGAACGTATCGTTGACGGGCTTCATGAGCAAAAAGAAACTTTCTCAAAAAATTAATAAAGAAGGCAAGTCGTCCGCACCGCTCTGCGGGGACGGCGCTTTACCGTCCGTACCGTGGCTGATTTCAACCAACGACGGCCTCAGTCTGCTCGTGCACGCTCAGCCCGGAGCCAAACGCGACAGCATCGTCGGAGAATACAACGGAAGACTTAAGCTGAGCTTGAACGCACCGCCCGTGGACGGAAAGGCCAACGCCAAGCTCTGCAGTTTTCTGGCCGAGCGTCTGGGGATCCCCAAGAATGCCGTACGGCTCGTTTCGGGGGAAACCAACCGCGCCAAGCGCTTCAGCATTTCAGGCATCGACGCTGCAGCAGCTCTGACGGCCCTGCGGCCCGATGCCTGAGACGGTTTAACGAATGACGAGCACGGGGCGGTCAATCTGCGCCAACACCTTCTGCGTTTCGGAACCGAGAAGCAGACTTCCCAAAGAACTGAGGCCGCGGCTGGCCATCACCACGAAACGCGCATCGTACCGGTGCGCCACCGCCAGAATGCCTTCGGCGGGCGAGGCACAGTGTTCGGCAACGAGCTGAACGGGCACGCCTTCCCTTTTAGCGGCCTCTTGCACAAAGGCCAGACGCTCGCGCGTAGCAGCATCTTCATGTTCAAGCCCGTGAATGAGATTGGGCTTACCCATGACCGAAGTCATGCCGACCAAAGGCAATCCCAATGCCTTGGCCAGACGCACGGCCGTCTCAACCCCTTTTTCCGAAAGGGCGCTGCCGTCAGTGCACACTTGAATGACATCCGTCAGCTGGTGAACTCCGTCCATAATCCAAATCTCCCGTATGGTGTCAACCGATTCGCACACGCCGTTCGTTCAAAGCTCTACAGAGGCGCGGGCTTTGATGGAATGCTAGCGCAACCTGCGTCGGGCGTGGGCTGGCTATGCGCTAAGAAAAACAAAAAGCGGCGCCGTCGACCACCGCGCACCGTTCCACGTGGAACAATCGCAATGGTGTCGGACACCGCTTCTTGCGGATGATCACAAAGATCAGTGGCGCAGACGACGAATAAACGCGAGCTGCGCGGACAAAGCCGCCATAGTGGCCTCGAGCTTGGCAATATCCATATTGCTCTGCGCCTTGGCACGGCTAAGCTTGGCTTCTTCAAGAGCCTGCTTGGCCTTGGCTTCGTCCAGATCCTTGCTGCGGATTGCCGTGTCGGCAAGCACCGTCACGCGATCGGGCTGAACTTCAAGGATCCCGCCGGCAACGAAGATGCTCTCTTCGGTCCCGTCTTCAGCCTGAATGCGCACGGCACCCGGGCGAATGCGGGTCAAAAGAGGCACGTGGCCGGGCAGAATGCCGAGCTCACCTTCCTGACCGGGGAGCGCGATGAACTTCGCGCTGCCCGAGAAGATGCCCTCTTCTGCGCTG
Organism: uncultured Sutterella sp.; assembly: GCA_945834535.1. GTDB lineage: Bacteria > Pseudomonadota > Gammaproteobacteria > Burkholderiales > Burkholderiaceae_F > Duodenibacillus. The sequence continues at coordinate 29,900 of CAMAHM010000001.1, forward strand.
ACAACGTCAACAAAAATCGTAGACATAAGTCGCTCCGTTTGGTCTAGTTTCGGTCAGATGGGCCCGCAGTGCGGAATTTCTTGCGGAACTCCGCATCGCAGGCACCAGTTGTCGGACCGAAATTACTTGATCGTCTTGGCCTTTTCGAAGGCTTCGTCGATCGTGCCGACCATGTAGAAAGCCTGTTCGGGCAACTCGTCGCATTCACCGTCCACGATCATCTTGAAGCCGCGGATGGTTTCCTTCAGAGGCACGTACTTGCCGGGGGCACCGGTAAACACTTCAGCCACGTGGAAGGGCTGCGACAGGAAGCGCTGGATCTTACGCGCACGGGTCACGGCGAGCTTGTCTTCGGGAGACAGTTCATCCATACCGAGAATGGCGATGATGTCGCGCAGTTCCTTGTACTTCTGAAGCGTTTCCTGAACACGACGGCAGACCGTGTAGTGTTCGTCGCCAATGATGTTGGGGTCAACCTGACGGCTGGTCGAATCGAGCGGATCGATAGCCGGGTAGATACCCAGAGCAGCAATATCACGGCTCAGCACCACGGTGGCGTCCAAGTGCGAGAAGGTCGTCGCAGGCGAGGGGTCGGTCAAGTCGTCAGCAGGGACGTACACAGCCTGAATCGAGGTAATGGAACCCGTCTTCGTAGAGGTAATACGTTCCTGCAGGCGGCCCATTTCCTCAGCCAGGGTGGGCTGGTAGCCCACGGCCGACGGCATACGGCCGAGCAGAGCCGACACTTCGGTACCGGCCAGCGTGTAACGGTAGATGTTGTCGATGAAGAGCAGGATGTCGCGGCCTTCGTCACGGAAGGCTTCAGCCATCGTCAGACCCGTCAGGGCAACGCGCAGACGGTTGCCGGGCGGTTCGTTCATCTGACCGAACACCATGGCCACCTTGTCGAGCACCTTCGACTCTTCCATTTCGTGGTAGAAGTCGTTGCCTTCACGGGTACGTTCACCCACACCGGCGAACACGGAGTAGCCGCCGTAGGCCTTGGCGATGTTGTTGATGAGCTCCATCATGTTGACGGTCTTGCCCACACCGGCGCCGCCGAACAGACCGATCTTGCCGCCCTTGGCGAACGGGCAGATCAAGTCAATCACCTTAATACCCGTTTCGAGCAGGTCCACGGAGGGGCTCAGTTCGTCGAACTTCGGGGCTTCGCGGTGAATTTCGCGACGTTCGTCTTCGCCGATCGCACCGGCGTCGTCGATGGGACGGCCAAGCACGTCCATGATGCGGCCCAGGGTCTTGTGACCGACGGGAACCGAAATGCCGGCACCTGTGGCCTTGACCTTCATGCCGCGACGCAGACCTTCGGAAGTACCCATGGCGATGCAACGGACGACGCCGTCGCCGAGCTGCTGCTGCACTTCAAAGGTCAGGCCGGCTTCGGCCAGAGATTCGCCGTTGTCTTCCAGGACAAGGGCTTCGTAAACCTTCGGCATCTGGTCGCGGGCGAATTCGATATCCACCACAGCGCCGATGACCTGAACGATTTGTCCGATACTCATTGATAAATCCTCGGTAGTCAAATCTATTTATGACACGGCGGCGGCACCACCGACGATTTCGGTGATTTCCTTCGTAATGCCGGCCTGACGGGTCTTGTTGTACGCAAGCTGCAGATCGCCAATGATCTTCTTGGCGTTGTCCGAAGCAGCCTTCATCGCCACCATACGGGCGGACTGTTCGGAAGCCATGTTTTCTGCAACCGCCGAATAAATCAAAGCTTCGACATAGCGCTTGAGCAGTTCGTCGAGCACGGTCTGCGCATCCGGTTCGTAGATGTAATCCCACGAGTAGGTGCGCGGCTTTTCTCCGAGACTGGCGAGCTTTTCGTCGGTGAGCGGAAGAATCTGCTCAAAGACCTGTTCCTGCTTCATCGCGTTAATGAAACGCGAGTAAGCGAGGTACACACGGTCGACCTTCCCCTGAGCATACGCGTCGAGCTGGACGCGGATGGCGCCCAACAGGCGCTCCAACTGGGGACGGTCGCCGAGCTGCACAACCTGGCTCACGAGTTCAAGTCCGGCGTGGCCGCAGAACGCAACGGCCTTGTTGCCGATTGCGGTGACCTGCATCTCCACACCTTCCTTGCGAAGTTCCTGAACCTTATGGAGAACAAGACGCTGAATGTTCGTATTCAGCGCACCCGCCAAACCCTTGTCGGTCGTTACCAGGATCAAAGCCTGCTTGCCGGTGGTTTTGGCGTGCTTGACGAGGAACGGATGAGCGTAGTCGGTGCGCGAAGCGGACAAGTGCGCAATGATGTTGCGAATCTTGTCGGCGTACGGACGAGCCGCGCGCATCCGGTCCTGTGCCTTGCGCATCTTCGAGGCCGCAACCATTTCCATCGCCTTGGTGATCTTGCGCGTGTTTTGAACGCTCTTGATCTTTCCGCGAATTTCCTTTGTACTAGGCATGAGGTCCTCTCAGAGATAGCGCAATTACCAAGCGCCGTTCTTCTTGAACTCTTCGATCGCAGCCTTCAAAGCGGCATTGTCTTCCTTGGACAATTCCTTCTTTTCTTCGATGCGATTGATCAGTTCGGCGTGATGCTGCTGCAGGTAATCGCGCATGGCGCGTTCACACTTGAGCGCTTCCTTGACGGCGACGTCGTCGAAGGCACCCATTTCAACAGCGAACAGCGTGATGGCTTCTTCCCAAACCTGAAGCGGCTGGTACTGGGGCTGCTTCATGAGTTCGGTCACGACGCGGCCGCGTTCGAGCTGCTTGCGGGTCGCTTCGTCCAGATCGCTGGCGAACTGGGCAAAAGCCGCGAGTTCACGGTACTGGGCCAGAGCCAGACGCACACCGCCGCCGAGCTTCTTGATGACCTTGGTCTGAGCGGCACCGCCCACACGGGACACCGAGATACCGGGGTTGATAGCGGGACGAACACCGGCGTTGAACAGGTCGGTTTCCAGGAAGATCTGGCCGTCGGTAATCGAAATCACGTTGGTCGGAACGAAGGCGGTCACGTCACCGGCCTGCGTTTCAATAATCGGCAGAGCGGTCATCGAGCCGGTCTTACCCTTGACGGCACCCTTGGTGAAGCGTTCCACGTAGGCCGGGTTCACACGAGCAGCGCGCTCGAGCAGACGGCTGTGCAGGTAGAACACGTCGCCGGGGTAGGCTTCACGTCCGGGCGGACGACGCAGCAGCAGCGAAATCTGACGGTAGGCCCAGGCCTGCTTGGTCAGGTCATCGTACACGATCAGGCTGTCCTGACCGCGGTCACGGAAGTATTCGCCCATGGTCGCACCGGCGTACGGAGCGATGTACTGCAGAGCGGCCGATTCAGAAGCCGTAGCAGCCACGATGATCGTGTAGTCCATGGCGCCGTGCTCTTCGAGCTGACGAACCACGTTGGCGATGGTCGAGGCCTTCTGACCGATGGCCACGTACACGCAGATGAGATCCTTGCCCTTCTGGTTGATAATCGTGTCGATCGCGATGGCGGTCTTACCGCACTGGCGGTCGCCAATGATCAGTTCGCGCTGACCGCGGCCGATCGGGATCATGGCGTCAACGGACTTCAGACCCGTCTGCACGGGCTGGCTCACGGACTGACGATCGATCACGCCCGGGGCCACCTTTTCGACCACGTCGTATTCTTCAGTCTGGATCGGGCCCTTGCCGTCAATGGGCTGGCCCAGAGCGTTGACCACACGACCGATCAGAGCGGGGCCGACCGGCACGGACAGAATGCGACCCGTCGTCTTGACGGTGTCGCCTTCGGTGATGTGTTCGTAGTTACCGAGAATAACCGCGCCCACGGAATCACGTTCCAGGTTGAGGGCGAGGCCGTAGGTATTGCCGGGGAATTCCAGCATTTCGCCCTGCATCACGTCGTGGAGACCGTGCACACGGCAAATACCGTCGGTAACCGACACGACGGTACCTTGAGTACGGAGATCAGCGGAGACACCGAGGCCTTCGATTCGCTGCTTCAGCAGTTCGCTGATTTCACTGGGATTAAGTTGCATTCTTGAGCTCCGAAATTTATGCGGTGAGCGTTGCCTGCAGCTGCGCAAGGCGTGCACGAACAGAACCGTCCAAAACCTGATCGCCGACGCGGATGCTCACGCCGCCGATCAGTTCCTTGTTGATCGAAACGATCGGGTTGAGCGTCACACCGGGGAACTTGTTCTTCAGGCTTTCGAGCAGTTGTTCGACATCCTTCTTGGTGAGCGCGTAGGCAGTCTCAATATAGGCGTCAGCAACGCCTTCGGATTCGTTTTTAAGTGCACGGAACTGAGCGGCGATCTCGGGCAAGACACAAAGACGACCGTTTTCGATGACTGTACGCAGCAGACCGTTCATTTCGGCAGGGACATCCTGACCGAGAGAACCGGCAAGCAGGTCAAACATCTGTTCATCGGTGACCTTGGGATCATTGACCAACTCGGCAACGCGTTCGTCGCGCGTCACCTCGCTGAGAGCATCGAGGATGCTCTGCACTTCGCCAGCTTGCGCAGTGTGCTGACACTCCACTAAAGCCTTCCAAAGGCCGAGAGCGTAGGGACGTGCAATCGTCGAAAGTTCAGCCATGATTAGAGCTTCGCCTTAAGTTGTTCAAGCAGCTTGATGTGGGCAGCCTTGTCCACTTCACGCGCCAGAATCTGCTGAGCGCCGGCAACCGCAAGAGCGGCCACTTCGTCGCGCAGCTGTTCGCGGGCACGCTGCATTTCCTGAGCCGCTTCAGCCTTGGCGTTGGCAATGATGCGGTCGGCTTCGATCTGAGCCTGCTCCTTGGCATTCTCAACGATCGTGGCACCGCGCTTTTCGCCATCAGCAACGATCGTCGTGGCGCGGGCGCGAGCCTCGGCCTCGATTTCCTTGCCCTTGGCCTGAGCTTCGGCCAGAGCTTCGTTGCTCTTGTCGGCAGCGGCAAGACCTTCAGCGATCTTGTTTTGGCGTTCTTCGATCGCTTTGATCAAAGGCGGCCAGATGTACTTCATCGTGATGAAGCATCCGATGAAGAACACCACCATCTGTACAAACAGTGAGGCATTAATGTTCATTATCAACCCCGTCCATATCGACCCCAGGAGCGTCGCAACGCGACCCTCCGGGACTCGATAGCGTCAATAAAAATAAGACGTGTTACCAATTGCTGGCAATTAAATGCGCAAGCAATTAGCCGACGAACGGGTTGGCAAAGGCGAACATCATGGCCACGCCGACGCCGATCAGGAAGGCGGCGTCGATCAGACCGGCGAGCAGGAACATCTTGGTCTGAAGAACGTTCATCAGCTCGGGCTGACGGGCGGCGGATTCGAGGTACTTCGAACCCATGATGCCGATGCCGAGACAGGCACCGATAGCGCCGAAGGCGATGATGAAGCCACAGGCCAGGGCAACCATAGCAACGTTGGTCATTGCAAACTCCTTAAGTTTTCCAATTAATGGAATGAAAGAAAAAAGTTAAAGCGAAAGGAAGGAAAAATTCGAACCGTTAGTGTCCTTCATGAGCCTGACCAAGGTAGACCAGGGTCAGCATCATCATAATGAACGCCTGCAACAGCACGATAAGAATGTGGAACAGCCACCAGCACAGGCCGGCCACGACATGCCCGATCGCGCTTGCCGAGCCGCCGAACACGCCGAAGGACAGTGCATAGCCGCCAAGAAGAGCAATCAGGAAGAAGACGAGTTCACCTGCGTACATGTTACCGAACAGTCGCATACCCAAGCTCACGGTCTTGGCAACGTATTCGACGATGTTCAGGGCAAAGTTGCAGGGCCACAGCAGCGGATGGCTGCCGAAGGGAGCAGAAAAGAGTTCATGCACAAAGCCGCCGGCACCCTTGACCTTGAGGCCGTAGTAGATGCACAGCACGAGCACGCTCACGGAAATGCCGAGCGTACCGTTAAGGTCGGCCGTGGGCAGCGGACGCAGATAGTGAACGCCGAAGAAGCTGGCAATCCAGGGCAGGAGATCGACGGGGATAAGGTCGATCGCGTTCATGAGCACAACCCAGACGAAAACCGTCAGAGCGGCAGGGGCGATGAAGGTACGGTCGCCGTGAACAATCGACTTGGACTGTTCTTCGACCATATCGACGAGCATTTCCACGGCGCACTGCCACTTGCCGGGCACGCCGCTCGTCGCCTTGTGGGCACCGCGCCAGAGCAGGAACAAGCCCAGCACCAGCATCAGAATCGAAAAAATGAGCGTATCGTAGTTGATCACCGAGAAATCGATGATCGACTGCATCTTCCCCGAAGCATTGTGCTGCAGGTGATGAAGCATGTAGCCGGTGGGGCCGAGATCGCCAGTAGCCATACCCTATCCTTTGGATATCGTTTCAAGTTTAGTGTTTCGTGATGATCAGCGCGAACTGTCCGGCCACTGCGGCAATGATGCCGGCAAGCATGGCAGGCCAGTTGAGCCCATCAAAGAACTTAGCCACCAGCACAAACAGTGTGCAGATGGCGAGCATCTTTAGAAGCTCTCCGACAATGACAGCCGTCGGCCGCAACGTCCGGCGCGCTTTGAGCGCCAAAAGCAGCTTAAGTGCCAGCAGAGAGTTGGGGACACACACGCAAAATCCGCCGGCCAGGGCCGACAACCCGGCCAACCAGCCCGCGAAAACGCCGATCAGTAAACTGATCAAACAGACAAGCGTGTACTGCCAGACGACGACACGTTTCAACTCTTCCTGATTCATATCGCAGTCTGCTACCCCTTAAACAGCGCTATTTTACGGGGGATCACACCTTTTAACAACTAGACACGTACTGCAATGGTACTACTTATTAGGGGGTATTATCCGTTTTTTTGAGTACCCCCTTCGTGTTTTTATTGTTTAAGCGCCGACAGCCTACCGCTGACGATCAGTTTGCAGAGTCCGGAGCCAGTTTGGCAATGAGCGCATCCAAATCGTCGAGATCCGAAAAATCAATCAGAATCTGGCCCTTGCCTTTTTTACCGTAAACCACGCGCACGGGAGCACCGATCGACTCAGAGAGTCTGTCGTTCAGAATCTGATCGTCTCGGCTCACTGCCTGCTCCTTTTTCTTACCCTTTTTGGCCTTGGGAGCTTCGAGCATCGTCTTCACAAGCATTTCGGCCTCACGTACCGACAGCTTTTTGGCGACGATCTCGTTGGCAGCAATCACCTGATCTGCGCCGGCAAGGGGCAGCAGAGCGCGCGCATGCCCCATGTCGATATCTCCCTTAATGAGCATCTGCTGAACGGCGCTCGACAGATTAAGTAATCGCAGCAAGTTGCTCGTTGCCGAGCGGCTGCGTCCGATGGCATCGGCAGCTTCTTCGTGCGTATAGCCGAACTCATCGATCAGCCGTTTCACCCCGAGCGCCTCTTCCATGGCATTCAAATCCTCACGCTGCATGTTCTCGATAAGAGCCATGGCGAGGGCATTTTTGTCATCGATGCGACGAACAATGGCCGGAATCGTCTTTTTTCCGGCGAGCTTGGAAGCGCGGAAGCGGCGTTCGCCGGCGATGATTTCATACTTACCGTTATCGAGCGCGCGCACGATGATCGGACTGATCACCCCCTGCACTTTGATTGATTCACTGAGCTCCAGAAGTTTTTCCTGCTCGATGAGCGTGCGGGGCTGATACCTGCCGGCCTTAAGCATGCCGATATCAAGTTCGACAACACGCTCGCCGATCTCCTTGTCCTCCACAGCCGGAGCTTCAGCTTTGCTTTCTACCGTCGCGACAGCAGGAATGTCTTCACCGATCAGACTGCTCAAACCACGGCCCAGACCGCGCTGCCTTTTACCCGAACTTTTCGTGACTGCCATTACTCTTACTCCTTATCACTGAAATCCTGCTTGACGCGGGCAAGAAGCTCGCGCCCGAAAGCGACATAGGCCTTGGCCCCGCGACTCGACTTGTCGTACACAATTCCGGGTTCTCCGTAGCTCGGAGCCTCTGCTAGTCGCACATTGCGCGGAATCACGGTGTCGAACACTCTGTCCCCGAAGGTCTGTTTCAACTGCTCACTCACCTGCTGCTGCAAGGTAATGCGGCCGTCGTACATCACTCGCAGCAGTCCGATTGCCGTAAGCTGGGGATTTTTGTTATGACGCACTCGCTTCACGGTATTAACAAGGTCACTCAAGCCTTCCAGAGCAAAGTATTCGCACTGCATCGGAATAATGACGCCCTGAGCGCAGCACAAGGCATTCACCGTAATCATTGTGAGTGACGGGGGACAGTCAATCAGAATAAAGTCGTACTTGTCCGCCACAGCCTCCAGCACCTCCTTGAGACGCTGATCGGGGTTTTTGAAATTCATCAAATCAATTTCAGCCGCAGCCAGCTCCCGATTGGCGGGCAGCACGTCGTAGCCGCCGACGTCGCTTTTGACAACCACATCGTCCAAATCGGCTTTCCCGATCAAGACTTCATAGACCGTATTGCTGCACTCGGTCTTTTCAATCCCCGACCCCATGGTTGCGTTGCCCTGGGGATCGAGATCCACAAGCAAAACCTTCTGACGCCTGCGGGCAAGACTCGCCGCCGTATTTACAGCAGTCGTGGTCTTGCCGACGCCACCCTTTTGATTGGCCACACAATAGATATAAGCCATCACACATTCTCCCGATTACAAAATTTTGAAAACCTTGCTCCAGCACTCACTGCTGCTCGATTTAACCTGCTACGAAACGGATGCCGGCAACTGTGCCCACAAATGAGAAAAGCCCATCCAGAACGTTGCGACACCAATACAAATAAGAATGAAGGCAAAGATTCGCGCGATGGCATCAGAACCGGCCACACCGACTGCACGCGTCACGCGATCACTGAACCGATAGCAGAACCACACCAAGGCAGCGCTGAGGATGATGCCCAAAATAGCTCCGGCCATATCTCCCCAACTGCGCATCGGATTGGCACCAAACGCAACTGCCACCGAAATCGACCCCGGACCGGTCGTCAACGGAAGCGTACAGGGATAAAAGGCCATGGACGCCAACGCACGGGCGCTTTTAGGTTTCGGGTCCTCACCTTCATCCGTTGACGGCGCATTCAGAGTCTGCCAACCGGCAGAAAACAGGACGATCCCGCCCGCCACTCTAAGAATATCGATGGAAATGCCGAAGAAGCTCAAAATCAGACTCCCGGCATAGAAACTGACAAACAACACAATCGCCGAGTACAACCCGATTCGATTGGCCATACGTGCTCGCATCTTGGTATCGACGCCATTGGTCAGCGTCACAAAAAACATTGCACCGCCGAAGGGATTCAACACCGGAACCAACGAAGCAAAGATCAGCAGCGTCATCGAATACAGGTGCTCAAGTTGTATCTCAAACATAGAACCTCTTTAACTTTCGAAAACGTGGTTTTGTTAAATTAAATTTAAATATGAATTTGTATTATTTTTAAACTTGTTTTAAAACAACAAGATGTCTTTCGTACTTGCCGTCCAAAAGATCGAGCGAAAGGACCTTTTCAACCACAACATCCTTAGGCAGTGCCGCCAATTCTTCCTCCGGGTACTTGCCCTTCATCGCCAACCACCGCCCCTGAGGTTTAAGCATGTGCCTTGTCCAGGAAACCATATCGACCAGCGAGGCAAATGCACGGCTCGTGATGACGTCCACCGGGGCCTCATTGAGTTTTTCAATCCTAGAATGTTCAGCCCGCGCATTTTTCAAACGACAAACGACTGCGCACTGACGCAAAAATACGATCTTCTTTTGGACAGCATCCACCATGGTGATTTGAAGATCCGGCCGCATGATTGCAAGCGGTATTGCCGGGAGACCTCCGCCACTGCCCACATCAAGCACAGTTTGTGCACCGGGAACAAGCTCATCAAAGTGCTGAACCAATGTTAATGAGTCAATCAGATGCAGATTGATCACATCTTCCGGGCTATTCAGGCTCGTCAGGTTGTAGCTTTTGTTCCATTTCAGAAGAAGTTCCGCGAATTTCGCCAGAGAAATTGAATTTTCTTCTGTAATATCAATACTTAAGCGATTTTTGACAGCTTGACGTATTTGAATGGGATCAAATTGATTAATCACGATTACTTCCCCACCTCATTCGTTTTAAATGCACAAGCAACAGTGAAATTGCAGCCGGAGTCACCCCGGAAATCCGAGCTGCCTGTCCCAGAGTTTCGGGGCGAGCTGCCTTTAGCTTTTGCTTAACCTCAAAAGACAATCCAATAACGGCTTCATAATCTAAATCAGTGGGAAGTTCGAAGTTCTCATGTTCCAACGTTTTCTGAACTTCTTCCTGCTGACGGTTGATATAGCCCTGGTATTTCAGAGCAATCTCAACCTGTTCAATCTCCGCTTTATTGTCTAAGCATGTCGCTGATACACGTTCGCCGCTTCCTTTCCGGAGTGTCATGAGATCACTGTAACTCACCTGAGGACGAGATAAGAGCGCAGCAAGACTGTACTCTCTCTCAATGCTTGTACCAAGAACCCGTTTAGCTTCCTCCATAGCAACTATTCGAGGGTTGATCCATGTTGTTTTCAGTCGCTGAAGTTCAGCCTCAATCCGATCTCTTTTACGAGCATAAAGATCCCATTTTTCGTCGGAAAGAGCTCCCAAACGATGAGCAATTTCTGCCAATCTCGCATCTGCATTATCTTCACGCAGACTCAGGCGATACTCTGCACGGCTCGTAAACATCCGATACGGCTCCGTCACTCCTCTGAGTGTAAGGTCATCAATCATGACCCCAAGATAAGCCTGGTCACGACGCGGCGTCCATTGCTCGCGCCCCATAGCGTGATTGGCAGCGTTAATACCAGCCAATAATCCTTGCGCAGCAGCCTCTTCATAACCGGTCGTCCCGTTAATCTGGCCGGCGAAGTAAAGACCTGATATTTGCTTCGTCTCAAACGTACGCTTCAACTCACGGGGGTCATAGAAATCATATTCAATTGCATATCCGGGACGAAGAAGATGTGCATTTTCCAATCCGGGGATGCAATGAATCATCTCCAATTGCACATCAAATGGAAGCGACGTAGAGATGCCGTTGGGATAAAACTCATTCGTTGATAAGCCTTCCGGTTCCAAAAAGATTTGATGGCTGTCTTTATCCTTGAACCTCTGAACCTTATCTTCAATAGAGGGACAATAACGGGGCCCAACACCTTCAATAATCCCTGCGTACATCGGGGAGCGATCCAAGTTTGCTCGGATGATGTCATGCATCTTCTGATTGGTATGCGTAATCCAACACGGAAGCTGCTTGGGATGCTCAATATTGGGCTCCATCACAGAAAAACACGGGATGGGATTCAAATCCCCGGGCTGTTCAGTGCACTTCGAAAAGTCGATGGTGCGTCCGTCAATGCGTGCAGGTGTTCCCGTCTTCAATCGACCCTTAGGGAGCCCCAGATCTATCAATCGCTTAGCCAGACGCACGGAAGCCGGATCACCCACCCGTCCAGCCGGATAGTGCTCCAACCCCACATGCACCAAGCCATTTAAGAATGTGCCGGAACAAATTACTACACTCTTTGCTTGAAAACGGATGCCAGTCTGCGTAGCAACACCGCAAACCCTATCCCCCTCCACCAGCAGATCATCAACAGCTTGCTGAAATACCCAGAGATTTTCTTGCGTCTCGATGCGTCTACGCATCTCGACTCTATACAAATGTCGATCAATCTGTGCACGAGTTGCTCGAACAGCAGGCCCCTTGGATCCATTCAGAATACGAAACTGAATACCTGAAGCATCCGTGACAGCCGCCATTGCGCCGCCCATAGAGTCAACCTCTTTAACCAGATGGCCTTTACCAATGCCGCCAATAGAGGGATTGCAAGAAAGCTGCCCAATTGTTTCGATATTGTGAGTTACAAGAAGAGTCTTCGCACCCATTCTTGCCGAGACCAGCGAAGCTTCTGCGCCAGCATGGCCACACCCAACAACAATGACATCAAATTTTTCTGGATACAACATTTATAAATTCTTCTCTCTCATCCAGTTCTAACAGTCTGATTTGATAAAAAAACAACTGTTTTTTTTTCTGGTTGTTGCATCTTACCAATAGCTCTCCAAAAATGTTTCACGTGAAACATTATTCTTTTGATCCCAGTGAGACTTTTGTGAAATTTTCTTTCTTTCGATAGAAATTCTTCTTTTTTTCTCAATATCCCACCAAAGGAACCCATATATCTGGGCAGATCCAGACTCACACTCCCCCGCAAAACCAGCTTTAAGCCCTATCAGATCAAGACGGGCACAAAATCAACATCCGGCTTTATCGCAAAAATTGCCTGGTTGCGATCATCTTTCTACAACTTCGCTCTAACTCCTACGCGCCTCCTCCCTTTGATTTAAAAAATACTCTATTCACCAATGTCAATCCATTCATCTGAGGAACTCTCTGAATCTGGCTGGGCATATTAGAAATCAGATCTTTCGCACACCAAAATAACACCCTGCTGCAGACACAATAAAATTCAGTCCACAAAAATTCCCATCCCCCACACAAATAAGCGCCGCTCTAGTCAGGCACATCGATGATGTATCTAAATAGTCGCATCTTCAGCCACAAACTGAGAAAGTGACGCTAAAGTTTCCTTTTCTAAAAAGAAGAACGTCCTCTAGTCCAGAAAGTTGGAGAATTAATGTAGCGGAGGTGGTTGTGCAGTACCTTTTTTTGTAATCCCTTGAGGCTTAAGACTCATATGTCCCCGTTGGGTATTTACGTACTTATTTGCAATAACGAATGCTCGGAGTACATTTCGGATTAATGTTTCACGTGAAACATCCAAACGTCTAAAAGTTGTGAGCGCTTAAATACTCACTCTGCACATCAACGGCATATCTCCTACTATGAAGCTACATCGGTTACGTATCAAGCGCGAATATGAGTCACTTAGTGACGTATGTAGTGTCAGACCATCCTCTTAATAATTGCCTACCTAGCAGAGCGTTAGACGAGATTGCTTTTTTACCTATAAAAACGATGCTTTAGTTCACATTGACTAATAGGCACAAGAATCGTCTTGTAACTGCATTCCCGCATCTAATACAGCAAGTGCTGATATCGCACACTTTTTTAGCGCAATGTTCCACGTGAAACATTGCAGTGTTGTTTAATTTTTGGAAACAACCATTACAAGGTGGTGGTTATTGAATCTGTTCAGTAAGAATTGCAAATTCTCGTTTGTGTTGAAACTCATTCAACGGCCACTACAGAATGTCTTTTAACAGAATCTGGCAGATCCGTTAATGGTATTTTTTTCACTACGAAATCTGATCCTATGCCAGCATAAAAGAACGATGTTCCCGAATGTTTCACGTGAAACAGAACCCGCACAGACAAAGCTCGGCAGCTTTACAAAATGCAATCAAAAATCCTTCCTATTGCGAAGAATGCTTTCTTTTGCACCGTGAGAATCTTCGTATGCGAGGAGTATGTGATCCAGTGATGAATATGAGATCTGATAGGAAGAGACAAGGACGTCCGAGCAAGATTGATTTTTGGAGGTTTGCTTGTGATGTTTCACGTGAAACACATTATCAGCACACGAAGTTTTGATTATTCTTGTGATATTTTTTAACTAAATCAATATGTTACACAAAGTTTTATGTATCTTAAATCTGAATTTGAAATCATCCCAAGCAAACATCTGCGGCAACAACTCAAGAGACTGGATGCTTGCTCTTTTATTTTAAATTCCCGTTTAAATTTATTTACCGATGCAGAACTTGGAGAAGATTAGGCCAAGAATATCCTCATCAACGGTTTCTCCACCAATATCACTGAGCGCTCGGGCCGCCAATCTCAACTCTTCGGCAGCAATCTCCAATCCCATTCCGAGACCGACGCCGACGCTCTCGACTACAGCAATGTGTTCTCGAGCCCTGGCAAGACAGTCTAAATGCCGTGTTCGCGCAAGAAATTCCCCCTGTGCCCCTTCACCAAAGCCGGCTGTCTGTTTGAGTTTGTGCACAATCTGTTCAATTCCCTCACCGGTTTTTGCCGATACATAGAGTGCTTCAGGCTGTTTTTGGAGATCCCCTTTGCTGAGATCAATTTTGTTGATCACCCGCAGATAAGTCACGCCTTCACGAATGTTTTGGCGCACCATTTCAAGGGCCTGTTCGTCAGCCGTTGCGTCATCCTGATTCAGGCTCGTCAAATGCAGGATGACATCGGCGTCACGCACCGACTCAAGCGTCCTCTCGATACCGATGCGCTCCACTGTGTCCGTCGTTTCACGCAAACCGGCGGTATCGACAAGGTTCACGGTAAGGCCGTCAAGATTGAGGGTATAGCTGATGCGGTCTCGTGTTGTCCCCGCAATGTCGGTCACAATGGCCACATCCTCACCGGCCAGGGCGTTCATAATCGAACTCTTGCCGACATTTGGCGAACCAACGAGGATGACTTTCAAGCCGTCTCTGAGGACCTTCCCTCGCATAGCCGAGCAGGTAAGTTCATCGATTTGGACACCGATCGACTTAATTTTTTCATTCACATGGCCGTCACGGACAAAGTCAATTTCCTCTTCGGGAAAATCCAACGTCGCTTCAATGTAGGCGCGAAGCTCCAGAATCTGATGACAAATCCCCTGCGCACGTTGAGAAAAGACCCCCTGAAGAGATCTGGCTGCGGCTCGAGCCGCACTTCCCGTCGAGGCACTGATTAAATCCGAAACCGCCTCAGCCTGCGCCAGATCAATGCGGCCGTGCATAAAGCTGCGGAAGGTAAACTCCCCGGGATTGGCATGGCGCAACTCCAAAGGCTTACCTACTTCTAGAACACGATCCATGATCAGCTGCAATACAGCCGATCCCCCGTGAGCCTGAATCTCCAGAACGCCTTCACCGGTGTAGGAATGTGGCCCCACAAAGCGCAGAACAATCGCCCGATCAATCACATTGCCTTCACCGTCACGCACACTCAAGAGGTGCGCGTAGCGGGGTTGAAAGACCTGCCCGGGAAACAACAGTCCGCACAATGCGTCTATCTGCACATTACTGCCAGAGATACGGATGACACCAATACCGCCGACTCCGGCCGCGCTGGCCAGAGCAATGATGGGTTGTCGATCGTTGTTCAACATGTCCTTGGCTCAAAAAGATCGCTCTACACGCAATCATTGTACGAAGAACCGCTTTCCGATTCTTGAGCGGTTAAGATTGACTTCCAGTTATCAAAAATCGAAAGCCCCCATGAGTCTTCCCGCCCCCAAAAATAAACCCGGCATCAACGCATCGGCCATTATCGGTGCCTGTCTGGCTGTCGTTGCGAGCGTTCCTGCAGCAGCGTACCTGGCTTCCCTGTTCGGAGATACGTACACGGTTCGCGCCACCGTCTACTGCTCGCTCTTGCTTTGGGCCTGCGCCGGAGCAGGGGTTATTTTCTATCTGACGCGGTACTCCGAAGGGGAACACATCTCGGCAACGCGCCTGATTCTTTGGTTTGTCAGTGCCTGGCTCTGGCCGTTTTTGCTGCTCGCTCGAGTCCTGAGAAAATAATGATGCCCATGGCTTTCTGACGGAAAAAGGCAGAACGGACCGTTCTGCCTTTTTCTCATAAGACGACGCTCAAAACGCTCGATTTACTTCTTCTTGATGCTTGCGTCGTTTTTCGCGGCACTCATGCGGTGCGCACGCTCGGCCGCGATCTGACGGTTGACATACCACTGCTGCGCAATCGACAGCACGTTGTTCGTCAGCCAGTAGAGCACAAGGCCGGAAGCGAAGAAGAAGAACATCACACCGAACACAAGCGGCATGATGACCATCATGCGCTGCTGCATCGGATCGGCCGGCGAGGGATTGAGCTTGATCTGAGCAAGCATGGTCACCATCATGATGGCCGGGAGAATGCACCAGGGATCAGGCATGGCGAGGTCGGTCACCCAGCCAATCCAAGCCGAGCCACGCAGTTCCACGGAGGCCAGAAGCACCCAGTACAGCGCCAGGAACACGGGAATCTGCAGAGCGATCGGCAGGCAGCCGCCCACGGGGTTGATCTTTTCCTTGCGGTAGAGCTCCATCAGAGCCTGCTGATAGCGCTGCTTGTCGTCGCCGTACTGTTCCTGCAGAGCCTTCATGCGGGGAGACACTTCCTTCATGCGGGCCATGGACTTGTAGCCGGCGGCCGAAATCGGGTAGAGCAGGGCCTTCACAAGGCAGGTCAGCAGAACAATCGACCAACCCCAGTTGCCCACCAGACCGTACAGGAAGTACAGCACCGAGTAGATGGGCTTGGACAGGAAGGTCAGCCAACCGTAGTCCACCACGAGATCCAGACCGTCAGCGAGGTAATCAAGGCGCTGCTGATCCTGCGGACCGATATAGAGCAGGGCAGAGGTCTTCGCAGTCTGTCCCGGTTCAATGGAGCCGATCTGGTGAATAGAACCTACAGCGTACAGATTCTTGTCGAGCTTGGTGGTGTAGTACTCACGGGGCAGGGGAGCGGCTTCGCTGAGCTTGTCGGTCCAGGCGCTGACGAAATAGTGCTGGATCATGGCAACCCAACCGTCGCTGCTCTTGGAAAGATGCTCGGCCTTGTCACCGATGTCGTCGAACGGAATCTTCTTGAATTTATCGTTCTGCGTGTACACGGCCGGGCCGGTGTACGTGTAGTAGAACGAGCTCTCGCCTTCGGGCTTGGAGTCGTCGCGCGTGAGCTGGTAGTACATGGCAGGCTTGACTGCCTTGCTGCCGTTGTTGATGACTTCCTGACGCACCGTCACACCGTAGTGACCGTCAATCAGTTCGAAGCTCTTGCGCAGGGTCACATCACCCTGCGTGCACTCGAAAACGGCTTCCGTGTAGGTAGCGTCCTTCTTTTGCTCTTCATCGAACTTAACAGTCTTCTTCGTAGCGACATGTTTGAAGGCGGATTTGTGGTTGGGGAAATTGCCCCCAATCAGACCACTCTGCGCCATGTAAACATGCGTCGGCGTCACGTCCATCAGAACAATATTTTTGAGCTCGGGAGCCTTCTTGCCAAGCACAAGCCCCGCGAGACCAACCTGCGTCCAGTCGGCCTGCTGACGTTCCTTGAGAAGCTCGGCACGGGTCACAACGGCACCAACCGTGTCAATGTTGAGCTTGAGCAGGTCGCTGGAAACTTCCACCGGATGGGAAACCTGCGCCATGCCCTTTTCAAGAGCAACCGTGCCGCTGCCCTGCGTTGCCTGAACAGCGCTCGGTTCCGTGCCTTCGGCCTGAACGGTCGTCTCGGCAACGGTTTCCGTGCTGCCAAAGAAGGAAGGCTTACCGTTGTAAACCTGCCAGTTATCCCACAGCATGAAGGAGGCTGCGGCCAGGATCACCCACATGAGGGTACGTTGAAAATCGCTTCCCATATCTGGTCCAAAAATTCTTGTTGCTAGAGACGTCTCTTAGGAGTCGCCCTTGCCGTCTAAATCAAAAAGACGCTGGTCGTGACACCAGCATTTCCACCGAAACTTGGCGGGCACGGGATCATATCCACTGCCGCCCAACGGGTGACAGCGCGCCAGACGCGCTGCCGTCATCCAAAGTCCCTTCCAAGCCCCGTGGCGCTCGAATGCCTCTATGGCGTAATTCGAACAAGTGGGCACAAACCGACACTGCCAACCGACCCAACCGGATAGGGTCAGCTGATAGACGCGAACCAATGCGATAAAAAGCCGCTTCATTCCGCTTCCTGAGGGAGGCCAGGAAGACCGATGCCGCATACCTCCCGAGCAGTATCGGGAAGGCGCTTTTTAACCGCTTTCAGGCATAACTCGGCAGAGCGTCTGACGCGTTCCTTGGCCTGCTGCACCGTTGCCTTGGGGGCAACGACTTTGAGCGGCTCACGAAACCGCAGGCCGATGTCGACCCCGATGCCGAGCTGTTGACAGATCGACCGAATCTCCGGCAGCTGACTGCGGGAAACCTCCCGCAGGATGCGCTTAACTAAAGCTCGATCGACGGATCGGGGCACATTGTGCTTGCCGACCGTAAAACCAAAACGGACGCATCCCACCTGCCCGTGCGACTGTACGCACACAGACACGGAGTCGCGTCCGAGTCGGATGCCTCCCGGTTCCCTGAACCGCAACAATCTCCCGAAGTCCTCCGAACTGACAATCCGAGCGGACTTGGGAAAGCGGTAGCGGGTTCGGTTCTGCACCACTGTCGTGTGAGCAGTCTGCCGCTGAGCGGCCGACTGCCTCAACAGCGAATTAGAGGGCGAGGGTATGACGGCCCTTGCGGCGACGGCGGGCCAGAACGGCACGACCGCCCTTGGTGCGGGAACGAACCAGGAAGCCGTGCGTACGGGCACGCTTGATCTTGGAGGGTTGGTAGGTACGCTTGGTAGCCATGATATTTCCTTACCTTCTAGACAAAAGGTATCTAAAAATCACCTGTCCGTGCCTTGTTCGCCAACTGCGCCCACGACCGTTACAGGTAGGTTGCTAAACAATAATCCGCCCACCCTTTTTACGGGGCAAACGAAGAAAAATCTCTCTTTTTTAGGGATGCAAAAAGCGGGCCAGACCGAAGCCTTTCCCACAAAAATTGCCGGAACGACGCGCGCAAAAAATCAGGGCGCTCAACCCGTCCCCCTTAAAAAGCCTGATATTAAACCCCATTTTGCCCTCTCCTGTCAACCTCATCGGCCCGGAATGACAAGAAAAAAAGATGTTTTTACGTTTATCCACAGGATTTAGTACCTCGACAGATGCAAGCCCCAAGAGGTCGGGGCGAAAGAGGAGCGACCGCCAGCGCGGGCTTCGACAGGCTGTGGATAAGTCCAGATTCGACAGTTACAATGCCTGCGCACACGTCTTATTTCACCATCACTCAAAGAGTCTCCTCGGCCGGGCAGATTCCTTTCTGCGCGTCGGGGCTTTGTGCTCTTTAAAAGCGGTTTTTTGGATTGAACATGTCGGATTTTTGGACTCAATGCCTGGAAGCCCTGCGCCGTGATACGCCCGCAGAAGTGTTTCAGAACTGGTTCTCGGACCTGTCGGCCGATTGCGATCTTGACGCCGATCAGGTGACGATCTTTGCCCCGTCCGGAGCCAAGTTGAGAACGGTTCAGGCCTCCTACGCCAATACGCTTCAGGCGGTCATCAACCGCCATGCCGGTCGGGAAATTGATCTGGTTTGGAGTGTACGCGCCCGCGAGTCTTCTGCCGCCGAAGAAAACATCCCTGCAGCCCCCGCATCGCGTGACAACGAGCAAGAGGCCAAGGCCGAGTACGCCAAGACCGGGCTTTTGGCCAATCTCACGTTCGAGAACATGGTGGAAGGTCAGGCCAACCAGATGGCCTACGCCGCCGCCCTGCAGGTTGCAAGCAGCCCGCAGAGCATCTACAACCCGCTCTTTATCTACGGCGGCGTGGGGTTGGGTAAAACCCATCTGATGCACGCCATCGGCAATCGCTTTCTCAAGGACAAGCCCAACGCCAAGGTTCTGTGCGTGTCCGCACAGGAGTACATCCGTCAGTTTGTTGACGCCATGCGCATGAAAAACGTCAACAACGACCGCTACACAGAAGCCATGCAGAAGTTCGAAGCCCGCTACCGCGGTCTTGACCTGCTTCTGATCGACGATATTCAGAGCTTTGCCAGCCGCGACGGTACGCAGGCCAACTTCTTCCTGACCTTCGAAAGCATGGTGCCGCACGGCAAGCAGATCGTGCTGACGAGCGACACCTATCCGCGCCAGCTCAAAGAATTTCAGGAACGCCTCCTGTCGCGCCTTTCTCAGGGGCTGATCGTGATGGTCGAACCGCCCGAGTTTGACATGCGCGTTCAGATTCTGCTGCAAAAGGCTGAGCGCTCGGGCATCAACATGCCGCAGGAAGTCGCCGAACTGATTGCAAAAAAACTCAAAAGCAACGTTCGCGAGCTTGAGGGGGCCGTGCAGCAGGTCTACGCCTACACGAAGTTTCACCAACTGCCCGTCACGATTGAGACGGTCAAGTCGGCCCTGCGCGACATCTTCTCGCAAAGTATGGTGCCGGTCACGGTCGAATCCATCCAGCAGCATGTGGCCGACTACTACGGTCTAAAGGTGGCCGATCTGACCTCCAAGAGCCGCAAAGCCAATCTTGCCCGTGCCCGTCAGATCGCCATGTACCTGTCCAAGGAACTCACCAACAAGAGTCTTCCCGAGCTCGGTGCCCTTTTTGGCGGCAGAGACCACACCACGGTCATCTATGCCTGTCGAAAAGTGGCTGAAGATCGCAACAAAAACGACAACCTCAAGCACGAGCTTCACCTGATCGAGCAGAGGATCAAAAACTAACCTCGAGAAGGTACGAATGAGAGAAGAGCGTCACCAACGCTCTTCTCTTTTCTTTTTGCTCAGAAGCTCTGCAAAACACCTGAAAAGCTTTGAAAAATCAATCGCCATTCCCGCACGCCTCTCAGGCAAACAAAGTCGTTTTCTTGTAAAATGTGAAGGTTAAATTTCGGGAGCGTTTCATCGTCCCCGATTACGTGATTACGTTCGAGAAAAGGTTGGTTTTCAATGCAATTCATCAAGTGCACGCGCGAGGCGCTTCTTAAGCCGCTTCAGACCGTCGGTGGCATCGTGGAAGGTCGTCAGACTCTTCCCATTCTCGCCAATATTCTTCTGAAGAAGACGGGCGAAAGCGTCTGCTTCTCGACCACGGATCTGGAAATTCAGATTCGCACCACGGCTCCCGTGGGCGTGGGTGAGGAAGAAGTCTCTACGACGCTGCCTGCAGCCAAGTTGATTGCCCTTTTGACCGCGTTGCCCTCTCAGGGGACTGAAGTCAGTCTGGAAACCGTGGAAAACAAAGTGGTACTACGTGCCGGCAAGAGCCGCTACACGCTCGCGCCGCTTGATGCCGCCAACTACCCTGAACTTCCGCCTGCTCAGGCATCCGTCGAGGTCAGCATTCCGTCCCAGACGCTCAAGCATCTGATGCAGATGGTGCACTTTGCAATGGCGCAGCAAGATGTACGCTACTACCTGAACGGCATGTTACTTGTGGTCGAAAACGGCTGCGTTCGTGCCGTGGCGACCGACGGACATCGTCTGGCGCTCTGTGACGCCGAGTGCGATCTGCAGCTTGAAGAACCTTTCCAAGTTATTCTGCCCCGCAAGAGCATTCACCAACTGCTCAAGCTTCTTCCCGACACCGATGCCCCCGTGCTGGTTAAGCTCGGCACGCAGCAGGCGCGCTTTCACTTCGGCGACATCGAATTTCAGACCAAGGTCGTCGAGGGGCGCTTCCCGGATTACAACCGCGTCATCCCGAAGAACAACGACAAGATCTTCCTGGTCAACCGCGAAGAGCTGATCGGCAGTCTCAAGCGTGCCGCCATTCTTGCCAACGAAAAGTTCAAGGGACTGCGCTGGATCGTCTCCGAAGACAAGCTTCAGATTCAGAGCACCAACTCGGACATGGAAGAGGCGGTCGAAGAGATTCTCATCGACTACAAGGGCGACAACCTCGACCTGGGCTTCAATGTTCTGTACCTGCTCGACGTGCTCGGCAACCTGAAGAACAGCGAAGTGCGCTTCTCGTTCTCCAGCTCGCAGGGAGCTACGCTTTTGACCATGCCCGAAAGCAATCAGTTCTGTTACGTCCTGATGCCCATGCGCATCTGACGAGCCACTGATTTTCAGACCGGCTTTACAGTACTCCGCCAATGCAAAGCATCACTTTGCATTGGCGTGCGATTTTCAGGAATCCCCTCCTGGGGGTGATTTCTGCGAACCGAAAACAAAGATTCTCTCTTGAATCAGTCAAACGATTTAAACAACAAGATGTCCGATTTGGAAAACACCACGAACACTGAAGAGCAGGCAGCCGCCCCCGCACAGGAAACGAGCTACAACGAGAGCAACATCAAGATCCTTGAGGGCCTTGAGGCTGTCCGTAAGCGCCCTGGCATGTACATCGGCGACGTTTCCGACGGCTCAGGTCTTCACCACCTCGTGTACGAAGTTGTCGATAACTCCATCGACGAAGCCATGGCCGGCTACGCCAAAAACATCTTCGTCACCATTCACATGGACAACTCGGTAAGCGTTGTGGACGACGGCCGAGGCATTCCGACGGCCATCAAATTCGACGACAAGCACGAACCCAAGCGTTCGGCAGCCGAGATCGCCCTGACCGAACTGCACGCCGGCGGGAAATTTGACGACAACGGCTACAAGATTTCGGGCGGCCTGCACGGCGTGGGCGTTTCGTGCGTCAATGCCTTGTCCAAGACTTTGGAACTGAAGGTGCACCGCGACGGACAGACGCACTACCTGAAGTTTGAGGACGGCCAGGTGGTGGACCGCATGACGGAACTCGCCACTGATCCTACGACCGGACAGATGGTGGAAGTGAGCCCCATGAAGGTGCTCGGACCGACCACCAAGCGCGGTACGGAAGTGCATTTCCTGCCCGACAGCAAGATCTTCATGCCCATTACCGAATTTGACTACGACACGCTTCTGACGCGTCTGCGCGAGCTGTCGTACCTCAATTCCGGTGTGGACATCGAGCTCGTGGACGAACGTACGGCCAAGCATATTCGCCTTGAAAGCGAAGGCGGTGTGCGCAGCTTCGTGCTCTTTAAAAACACGACCCGCACGCCCATCCACAAGGATCCGGTCTACATCCAAAAGACCGTCATGCAGAAAACGGCCAAGGAAACCGGCAAAGATCTTCCCGTCTACGTTGAAGTCGCCATGCAGTGGAACGACTCTTACAACGAGTCC
Organism: uncultured Sutterella sp.; assembly: GCA_945834535.1. GTDB lineage: Bacteria > Pseudomonadota > Gammaproteobacteria > Burkholderiales > Burkholderiaceae_F > Duodenibacillus. Next base: position 52,576 of record CAMAHM010000001.1, read on the forward strand.
CTGGCTGCCTACACGAACAACATTCCCCAACGCGACGGCGGCACGCACGTCACCGGTCTTCGTATGGCCATGACGAGCGTGATCAAGCAGTACATCGCTGAAAACGAGATCATGAAGAAGGGGGACAAGTTCGAGATCAGCGGCGAAGACATGCGCGAGGGTCTTGTCTGCGTGCTGTCGGTGAAGGTGCCCCAGCCCTCCTTTAGTTCCCAAACCAAGGACAAACTCGTCACAAGCGAGGTGCAGCCGGCCGTTAACTCCGCAGTGACCGAAGGGCTGAAGACCTTCCTGGAAGAAAATCCCGAACAGGCCAAGGCGATCTGCAACAAGGTCGTTACCGCTGCCCGCGCCCGCGAAGCGGCCCGCAAAGCTCGAGAAGTGACGCGCAAACAGATCTTCGGCGGCGGTCTGCCCGGAAAACTCGCCGACTGCTCGAGCAAGGATCCCGCGGCTTCCGAAGTCTTCATTGTGGAGGGTGACTCTGCAGGCGGGTCGGCCAAAACCGGCCGCCAACGTGAGTTTCAGGCCATTTTGCCGCTGCGGGGCAAGATTCTGAACGTCGAAAAGGCTTCTGTGGACAAGCTCCTTGATTCCGAACAGATCAAGACGCTGGTACTTGCTCTGGGCACGCAGCTGCGAGAAGACTTTGACGTGGAGAAACTCCGCTACCACCGCATTATTCTGATGACCGATGCTGACGTGGACGGTGCACACATCCGCACGCTGCTGTTGACGTTCTTCTACCGACAGATGCCTCAGCTGATCGAGCGCGGACACATCTACATTGCCCAGCCGCCGCTTTACGGCATTTTCACCGGCAAGCGCGACTCGAACAACAAGGAAATCAAAACCTACATCAAAGATGACGCCGAGATGGCAACCTATCTGCTCAACATCGCCCTTAACGGTGCGGCGTTGTACAGAAACGAGGCTGACTTCAACGCAGGCATCAGCGTCCGAGGAACGGATCTGGAAAATCTCATTCGTGAATTTGAAGAGAGCAAATCCGTGATCGAGCGTCTGAGCCAGGTGATCGACCGCTCGGCACTTCTTGCCGTGGCCTCGGGAGTTCTGATCAATCTGGACGGACAGGAGCAGGCCGAACAATCCGCTCAGGCACTTCTGGACGAAATTCGCGATCCGGAAATCACGGCACAGGCACAGTTTGATTCTGACCGTGAACGTTGGCGCATCAAAGTCAGCCACGCCATTTACGGCAATATCCACGACACGTACATCGAACAGGAATTCCTACGCTCGCACGAATACAAGGTTTTGACGGACATCTCGAGCGCCCTCAAGGGCTTTATCGGCGACGGTGCCCGCGTGGTGCGCGGTGACAAGAGTCAGGCCGTAAAGAACTTCGGCGAGGCCGTTAAGTGGCTGATTGATCAGGCTGAAAAGGGGGTACGCAAGCAGCGCTACAAAGGTTTGGGTGAAATGGACGCCGACGAACTCTTTGAAACGACCATGAATCCCAATACGCGACGTCTGCTCAAGGTGCGTCTTGAAGATGCCAGTAAAGCCGACGATATCTTCTCGATGCTGATGGGCGACGAAGTCGAACCGCGTCGCGACTTCATTGAAGAAAACGCGCTTTTCGTCAACAATCTCGACATCTAACCCGCGCAACAAGCCCGACACGTGTGTTGGGCTTGTTTCGCATTGGGAGGACGCATTGAAAACCACGGACCATCAGCTCGTCATTGCCGTCAGTTCGCGCGCTCTGTTTGATCTTGAAGAAGAGCACAAACTCTTTGAAGACAAAGGCATCAGCGCCTACCGCAACTATCAGCTCGAACACATTGATACGCCGTTGAATCCCGGTGTGGCATTCGCCTTTATTCAAAGACTTCTGAGACTGAACGAGCTTTTTGAAGAGGAACCCTTTCGCGTGGTTGTGCTTTCGCGCAACTCGCCCGAAACGGGACAGAGGTTCTTCTCATCCTGCCGCCATTACGGCCTCAAAATCAGTGCCGGAGCCTTCACGTCGGGCCAGTCGACGATTCCCTATCTTCAGGCTTTTGACGCCAGTCTGTTTCTGTCCGCCAACAGAGACAGCGTTATTAAGGCCATCGCTCACGGACAACCTGCGGGACTGGTCATCAAAGGATCCGAACAAAACTCCGACGCGTCCCATACGGATGACGGCGAACTGCGTATTGCCTTTGACTTTGACGGCGTCATCATTGACGACGAAGCCGAAAAACGCTACCAGCAGGAGGGGCTCGAAGGTTTTCAGCGTCACGAAATCGACTGTCGAACGACGCCGCACAACCCCGGGCCGTTAAGCCGACTCTTTGAAAAGCTTGCCCATTTTCAAAAACTTGATGCCGAACGGGGGAAAAACGATCCCTACTACAAACCCGCCATCCGCGTTTCCATCGTGACGGCCCGCGGAGCTCCGAGCGAACAGCGTCTGATCACGACGCTCAACGGCTACGGAATGAGCGCGGCAGAACTCTTTCTTTTGGACGGGCTGCCCAAGAGTCGAATTCTTCAGGCTCTCAAACCCCATATCTTTTTTGATGATCAGCTCTCTCACCTTCAGGAGGCCAGTCAGAGCACTCCAAGCGTTCTGATTCCCTTCGGCGTGCGCAACAGTGAGAGCGAGCCTGAAGCGGGCGTGCCTTCAAAGGCGTGATGTTAGAATCGTTCGAGCCTGTCGTACCCATGAAACGAGACGGACGGCTTGAAGACGCCCCGCATCTTTCCACAGAACGCTCATGTTGCAACCCAACCACCTGCTGCAAAGCTTCACCATTGGAACAAAGCAGCTCAAAAATCGCCTCGTCGCGGCTCCGATCGTCACGGGCTTTGAATGGGAGGAGCGCTCCAAGAATCTGCTTGAATTTTGGAGGCAGATCGCCCACGACGGCGTCGGTATGCTGATCGTGCCCGCCGGTCTCGTTACCCGTAACGGACGACCGATCAAAAAAGCGGTGCCTTTTCGCGCCGAGCAGGCTCAGTGGCATCAGCACCTCACGGAGGACGTCAAGAAGGTCGGCTGCTGCCCCATCCTGCAGTTGATCCATGCCGGCGCCGATGCGGCGTCCCTATTGCCGGTACGCGCACAAAACCACCTTTTCCCGGTATCGGTGGGGCGCGAGCATCGATTCAAATCCTGGCGTCTGGCCCGTATCGTCAAAGGTTATGAGCAGACCGCCCAGATGGCCCTGCAGGCCGGCTACGAAGGTGTGGAAATTCACGCTTCCGGACGCAGCCTGATCGCTTCCTTCCTTGCTCAAACGCAAGAGGAGGGCGAACAAAAGGAACAAATTAATCAGTTGAGCCGCTTCCGACTCGCTTTGGAAGTCGTTCGCGCCGTGCGCCGTCAGATCGGGGAAGACAAAATCATTGGTTTTCGTCTGACGCTGATGCAGTTATCCCCCCGAGGCAGCTCCTGGGAGGAGACACTGCGTTTTGTGCAGATGCTGCGCATCGCCGGAGTGGATTATCTGGCGGCTGATTTCGGCGGCTACCAACTGCGCATTCCTACGGCATCCGATGACATTCCCGCCGGCGTATGGAATCCGTCCTACACGGCGTTGGCAAAAAATACGACGCTGCCCGTGATATTCGGGCATAACTTCGGCTCCCTAACGGATGCCGACAACATAGCCGGAGAGCTTGGCAACGCACTCTTTGAAATTCAGGACGAATACCTCGCAGATCGTCAGTTTTTGTACAAAAGTTTGGGGTTGACCAAGGGGAACATTCTTCCATGGATCGAGCAATATCAATGTGGTAAGGCTTATGATCAACAACGCTCCGAGCCGATTTTCAGTCTGACCCAACCAGAAGCCTTTGCCCGTTTCTCTCGCCATTCAAGTCAGATTGTTCACTATCGGAAAATTGCCGTGATCGGCGCCGGCATGGCCGGCGTGCATTTTGCACTGGCTGCTGCACACCGAGGTCACAGCGTCACTCTGTTTGAAGAGCAAGACGGCATCGGCGGCATTCTGCAGTATCTGCCGCGCATCAAGCAAACTGAAAAAATCCAGAGATGGCTACAGATATTGAATGATCGACTTGAGTTGTCTACTGTTAATGTAAAATTAGCAACAAAAGTCACATCATCCACATCCTTCGAAGAGAACGAGTTCAACACTGTCGTCATAGCGACCGGTACGGAAGCAGTCATGCCCGACATTGTCGGTATTGACTCCTCAAACGTCGCAACTTTCGATGAGATGTTCATCAACCATCTTCCCGTAGGCAATCGCGTGGCCGTTTTGGGAGTCAATCGCGTCTCCCTGGCCGTCTGTCGCTACCTCTTAAAACGCAGCAAAGAAGAAAATCTCACGGCAGAACAATGGCGTAATGCCTGGGGGGTGGGGGACATCCGACAACACAAGGGGGGCGTTCTTGGTTTTGTCCCTGAAATTACCCCCCCGCCGCGACGCATCTATCTTCTGGAGACAGAACGCGGACAAATTGATGCCGTCACATCGGACCCGACCCTGCGTTGGGATTGGAAATGGCTCTTGATGAACGGAGTGCAGACATTTAAAAACTGCAATATTGAATCCATTGACAATTTCTCCGTGCACGTTTCGACCGGATCCAAACACACCGACAGCTTTACGGCACGCATTGACCATGTGTTGGTCTGTGGAAAAGTGATCCCCAATGACGACCTCTTTCTTCATTTCCGAAACCGAGGATATGAAACCTATCGCGTGGGTTCCGTGAACCAGATGCAATCTCTCGGATCGTTAAAAACGGTCATAGAGGAAGCATTGGAACTGGCTTATACGCTCTAAAAGCTGAACAAAAGGAGAGGAATGACTCTCCTTTTTTCATGTTTGCCCCCCTTATTTTCTAAATAAAGCTCCTTTTGAGAGGGGGCAATCTTTGTTTGTAAGCCTCGAAGAGGCTGCGCAAAGCTTCTTTCAGTTGTTAAAAAAATAAATAAATTATTTAGAAATAGTAGGTAGTAAGAGGTGCAAAACTCTGTGGATAATCCGAAAAAGTCATTTAGAAACAGATTTTTTACGTGTTGAAAAGTCTGTGAGCTTTTTGCGTGTCAGCCTGTGGATGACTTGTGGATGGATGTGAGTAAAAATAGCCCCTCCCGGACCCCCAAAAAGTTGCTCCACTTTTCTCAACCTTGTTCCTGTCGTCTCCACAGAGTTATCCACAGTCGTTGTTAATGCTCACAAAAGCGTCATCGATTACAATCGCGCGAGACTTGCAGACGAAGCACTTCGATGTGGGTGCGGTCGACATGACGGTAGTTCTCGGGTGGAACCTGATGCCTTGTGTCGATACTTGAGGGTCTGCAGCACTGACCAGCCAACCCATTCAATCAATAGGAGAGAGCTCTACGACCTGTATGACGGGGCGCAGGAGCCAGTTTTGTATGATCAAGCATTTGTTCCTGACCTTTGCCTGCATTTGTGCGGCGGCATCCACTCTGACCGGCTGTGCCCCTTTGGTGGTGGGCGGTGCGACGGTTGCCGGCGGCAAGGCCGTGGCGACGATGATCGACCGTCGATCGACCGGTGCCGTTGTCAATGACGGCGTTCTGGAAAAGCGCGTGGGGTGGGAAATCAGTCAGGCTCTGGGCGATATCGACAGCCACATTACCGTGACGGCCTACAACGGACGAGTTCTTTTGACCGGTGAGGTTGCGACCGCTGAGGGCAAGAAGATTGCCACCGAGACGGCCAAGTCGAGTCTCGACGTGACGTCTGTCGTCAATGAGCTGGCCGTTCGTCCGAATCAGGGACTGTTCGACCGCATGGCCGACTCGCGTCTTGCGACGACGGTACGCGCCCGAATCGTGGCCACCGACGAGGTCTACCTGAGCCAGATGAAGGTGGTGGTCGACCGCGGCATCGTGTATCTGATGGGCATTGTGACGCCTCAGGAAAATACGATTGCTATGACTGAGGCTGCGCGCACGAGCAAGGTGCAGCGCGTGATTTCCGTTTGTGAAGTGATGAGCGCCGAGCGCATTAAGCAGCGTCTGCGTGATCTGCAGAGCGAACGTCAGAAGCAAATGGAAGCCAATCAGTAACGGCTCCAGTTTCTTTTTTATAGAGATGCCCCCGAAGACTTTCTATGGGATTTGGGGGCATTTTCAGTCATATCGCGGCATTTGTTCGCCGGCGTGGTAGCTGGAACGCACGAAAACGCCGCAGAATGCCGACGAAAAGCCCATGGAAAGGGCTTTGTCCTGCCAGGCCTGAAACGCAGCCGGTGAGACATATTCTCTGACGGGAAGATGTGCGCTTGAGGGGGCAAGGTACTGCCCGATGGTTACGATGTCGACGTCGTTCTCGCGCAGGTCGGCAAGCACCTCTTCGACCTCTCTTTCGCTTTCACCGAGACCGAGCATGAATCCGCTTTTGGTGAGCACCTGGGGATTGCGCTTTTTGTATGCTTTTAAAAGCTTCAGAGAGTGCCTGTAATCTCCTCCGGGACGGCAAACCTTATACAGGCTCGGAACGGTTTCAATATTGTGGTTAAAGACGTCCGGAGGCGTGTTCGTCAGTGCGTCCAGGGCGGGCTCCATACGCCCTCTGAAGTCGGGCACCAGAATTTCCACCTGAATGCCCTCAAGTGCGTTGCGCAGTGCACGGATGACCTGCGCGAAGTGCTCTGCACCGCCGTCCGGCAGATCGTCTCTATCGACGCTGGTGACGACGATATGCCGTATCTGCAGTTCGCGACATGCGGCGGCGAGCCGTGCGGGCTCCGTCGGATCCAAAGGGGCCGGACGGCCGTGGGCAACGTCGCAGAAAGGGCATCGCCTCGTGCAGACACTGCCCATGATCAGAAAGGTTGCCGTGCCGTGCTCAAAACATTCGCCGATATTGGGGCAGTAGGCTTCATTGCAGACACTCGACAGTCTCCAGGTTTTCAAAACCTGTTGGACATGTTCGCTCTGCGGCGTTTTTTGAAGCGCTCGGACGCGCAGCCAAACGGGCTTTTTGAGCGCCTGAGAAGTGGCTGCGGCAAGGTGCAGCGGCCGTACCTTATCGGCACCTCGCTCACCGGCAACCGTAGCGTGCTCGGTCATAAAGTCAGACTCGACAGCAACGGCGCGACAAGACTCACGAGCGCCCCGACCGTCACAAGAAAGGAAAACACAACTTCAAGCTTGATGGTTCCGAACATTACGGCATTGAGTTCAAGCCCCTGTTTTTTCCCGAGCGTACGCATCAATCTGAGGGCCGAAGGAAAGACCGCCCAGCAAAGCAGCGTCCCCCACAGAGAAGGATTGAAGGCTACCAAAAGAAGAATGCAGGCAAAACCGCCGAGAAGCATTGCGGCATACACCTTCTGCATTTTGCGTGCTCCCAACACGACGGCCAGCGTTCTGCGTCCGACTTCCGCATCGTGCACGATGTCGCGATAGTTGTTGACGGCAAGAACCGCAGCAGCGATCAACCCCAGGCCGCTTCCTGCCAAAAAGGCTGTCAGTGTCATAGTGTGTGCCTGCAGCCAGTACGTACCACCGACCGCAACAGGACCGAAAAATACATACACCATCAATTCACTGAAGGGCGTATAGGCGATGGGCTTTTTGCCGCCCATGTACGAATAGGCGGCAGCAACGGAAGCCAGACTGATGGCCGCCATGACCCATCCGCCGACATAAATGAGGTAGGCGGTGTCCAGAACTACCACGGCAATCAAAACCTTGATCATGCTCTCCACAGCATTGACCGTCAGCCAACCGTTGGCGGTGGCTCGAGGAAGTCCCTTGCGTGTGGCCCTCTCGGCTTTGCGTTTTGTGTAGCCGGCATCGTTTTCCATGTTGCTGATGATCTGCATCAGAAGGGAAAGCGCCAGAGTGGCCAGTGCTACACAAAAATCAAAAGTGCCCGTGTCGGCGGCAGCAACAGACAGCCCCACGGCCACGGGAGCGGCGGCGATGCACAGTGTTTTGGGGCGTGCACAGGCCATCCACGCCGAAAAACTTCCGGGAGTGACGCCGGAATTGGGAGAAACAGAGGTCATGACTGAAGTTGATCTGTTAGGTGCCGACAAAGCAGCGGAGCTACCTTCTCAGGCGTCGTACGGCATCCCTGCTGCGCCATGTCGGTCATGCGAAGACGGGAGTATCCGCACGGAGAAATGCGTTCAAAAAGGCTCAGATCCATGGCAACGTTCAACGACAGACCGTGATACGTGCAGCCATGGGAAATTTTGACGCCGACCGAAGCGATTTTAGCTTTGCCGACGAAAAGGCCGTCGCCGCCCTGACTGGCAACATAAACCCCCGGAGCCTGAGGCACAGTGTCGGCCCGGATGCCGAAATCTGCCAGCGTCAGAATGACAGCCTGTTCAAGGCGGTGCACATAGTCTCGGGGGAGAATATGCGCTCTGTGTAGATCGATGAGCGGATAGGCAACAAGTTGCCCCGGCGCATGTAGTGTGATGGAACCGCCTCGGTCCACGCGAACAACCGGAATGCCGTTCAGGTCGGAAACTGAGTTTGAGCCGTCTGCTGAGCGACCGACGGTATAGACCGCCGGATGCTGCACGAGCCAGATCTCGTCCTCACTGTTTGAAGTTCTTTGCGCGGTAAACGCTTTCATGGCGGCAAAGACGTCGCCGTACAGTGCCGAACCAAGATCGCGGATGATCACGGACGCCCCTTAAAGAACGACTTTGACCATAGGGTGGGAGGTCAGCATGCGGTAGACGCTGTCCAACTGATCTTTGCTGGTGGCGTGCACCGTCACGGTTAGAGCAGTGTACTTTCCTGTTTTAGAAGGGTGGCCGGTGATGGTCGAGGGATCAAAATCGGGCACGATTTCGCGCACGGCACCGCCGATGACGCGGGAAAAATCCGCCGTCGTGACTCCCATGACCTTGATGGGAAAATCGCAGGGAAACTCCAAAAGAGATTCCTGCACGCGGGCATCATCGAGGATTGTGTTTTGCGACATTTTTGAGTGATCTCAGTTAATGGGTTTTTGTGTGGTTTCAACGGGCTTCATGCGCAAACGCACGGAGTCTACAAAGCGGGAAAGAAAGCTTCCCTGACCGACATCGTGCACGGCATGCAACGGAAAGTCTGCAACATGCTTGTTTTCAAAGTATATTTCAAGCGTTCCGATCGGATCTCCCGCCTTGACGGGGGCAACGGCCGGCGCAAGATAACGCAGCTGCGCTGAAAAGCCGCCCGTGCCGCGCGCTTCAATATCCTGACGGCGAACGGTAACCCACACTTCCTTGGGGCTGGCAAGTTCAAGCGTTTCCCGGTTGCCGCTAAGAATGTCGATTTTTTTGATCGGGACATTGGCGGGAAAAAGCCGTACTGTTTCATAGTTTGTCCGCCCGTTGATCAGAAGCGTCTGCATGTCGTTGATGGCCGTCTCTGAAGATAGGCCCCCCAACAAAACGGCAAAAATATGTCTGGGTTGGACGGATTCGCCGGCCTTTCTGTGCCAACTGCTGATCAGATCCCGATTGGAGGACGAAGCCATAATGCCGTCGGTGACGTGGCCCTTCCAGAGAAGCAGGTTGCGGTTGCGCTGTCGGTGCTGGGCATAACTGAAGGTTTTATCGTTGAGCCAGGCAAACTGGGCGGGATGGCGTTGATAGAGAGCTGCTGCTAAAAGCGCTAGATCTCGAGCACTTGTCTTTTGATTTTGTTGAACAATCGGTCCGACAAATGAAGAGTCTGTCATCCCCAGCAGGGAGGCAAAACGATTCATATGCCCAGCAAAGGCTTCCGCTGAACCCGCGGTATGACGGGCCAGCGCAAGAGCGGCATCATTGGCGTTGACCACGGCAACGGCACGCAAAAGCACCTGAACATCCACTTTCTCGTGGGGAGCCAGATAGATGCGGCGAAGCGACTGCGCCTGTGCAACATCGTCGGCGTGGACGGTGGTTGTCTCGATCTCTTTGCCCTGGGCTTTGAGTTCTTCGAGCCGCTCCAGCGCCGTGTAAAGCGTCATCAGGTGCACAAGCTCGCCCGGATTGACGACGCGGCGTGCTTGTTTTTGCTCCATGATGCTGCCGCTCAGAGCGTCCATCAGCACCCAGCTTTTTGCTTGCGAGGACAGATGAACTGTGGCGGCATGCGCCGTCGTCAGAATCGAGGCGGTCAGCACAAGCAGCGCACACAACAGGGATGCCGCAAAAGTTTGAATCTTCCTAAACATGGTGCGATTGTAGTGGTGCCTCAGATGAGTGCGGCAAACCGCGACAGCTCACGCCCCAACAGGGGAAGTTTTCCGGCAAAGACATGGTCGGCTCCGGGGACAACCGTCAGCGACAATCCGGCATTGGCACACCAGGTGAGCGCCATTTGCAGGGGGATAATCTCGTCACACTCACCGTGCACGACAAACGTGGGCGTGGCGGGAATCGGGACATTGAATCGGGCAATGCCGGGGCCGGCCAGGATCATGCCTGCGGGTTTACGGACCTGCGCGGCCAAACTGGCGACGTAGGCACCGAAGGAAAAACCTCCGAAAATCACTCGCCCGGTGGCGGGCAACATTTCCACAACGCCCCGCATCTCGAATGCTCGGTCAATGATGGTCAGAAAGTCCTCGGTTTCACCGACTCCGGCTTCGTACTGACCTTCACTGGCGCCCGCACCGCGAAAGTTTCCGCGAATGACCATCCATCCGACCGAAGTCAGGGCGCGGCTCATCGTTGTGATGACCTTGTGGTCCTTGCTGCCGCCGACGACAGTCAGGGGATGGGCAAGAAACGCAATGCCCTTGCTGCAGTGCTCGGGCATGTCGATATCGACCTCAAGAAGGCCCGCAGAACCTTGAATTTGTGTACTATGGGTGATCGCCATTTTGAATGTGTGACTTTCCGAAAAATCCCCTTTATTTTAAACGGGATGTCGCAATCAATGCGCCTCTCTTCCGACATCCGGGATGGAACGGAAAGAAACTACACGAGGATTTGGCGCCGATGTTCTCCGCCCCTTCTTCGACGGGGCTTTGCGCCGCTTTTAGGTAAGATTGCGCAACTGCTCCGACTCGGCAGAATGTTTGGGAAACGGAGAACAAGAGCGGGCACGGAGGGGGCAGGCCGGTTGAATGCCGCAACAGCGGTTTTTTGCGGGCTTTTCGGTGTTGGATTGAAACGGGATGAGTTGAAGTGACCGTCATCTTGGTGGACTTGGGAAATACGGCTTTGAAATGGGCAACGTCGGACGACCCGGAGCAACCGCATACGTTCGTTCACTGCGGCAGCAACACGTTACCCGAAGGCCTGATCGAGGAGTGGTTCAGCCTGCGTCCGAGCCGCATGGTCGGATGCATGGTCTCGAGCGAGCCGCTCGCTTTGTCGATGGCCCGTATTTTCAACCGTGCCAACATTAAATGGGATTGGCTGCACAGCGAACCCATGTTTGATGGTGAGGACTTCCGTCTTTACAACCGTTACGAGAATACGGCGCAACTTGGGAGCGATCGGTGGTATGCAGCCATTGGAGCTGCAAGTCTCTATAAAAACCAAGCGGTTATCGTGGTACACATGGGGACCGCCACGACAGTTGATACGGTACTTCCGTGTGCTGACGGACAGGAGTTTGTCGGAGGTATGATCCTGCCCGGACCGGCCATGATGTACAAATCACTGGTCAAGAACACACATTGTCGCCCGGACGGTGTCGGCAAACGGTGCGATTTTCCCAACAACACGCGCGATGCCATTTCCAACGGCATCCTTGAGGCTCATCTCGGCGTTATCGAGCGTGCCTGTCGTATGGTGCACGCCCGCGGGTTTACGCCCAATATCGTTTTTGCAGGCGGTGCGGCACCGATTTTGGCGCCTTACATCACCGAGCAGTACCCGCAGGCTGTTCGCAAGCACAACCTCGTTCTTCGAGGACTTTCGCTGTGTGCCAAATATATGTCGGTCGATTGAGACTGCGGTTTATTAAGGATGGCAAAACCGAAAATCGGAAAGATTCGGCATGCGAGCATTGATCAATGTTGTTCTGCTTTTAGCGATCGCAGCTGTCGGTTGCTACATTGCTGTTTTTGACGAGTATTTTTCCAGGGAAGTTGAAGTCAGACAGCAGATTTCCGTCAAACTCATCGGTAGTGATGCCGAGATGCGTGCGCGTGCGGAAAAAGAGAGCACAAAGACGGATGCCGCATCCGGGCCCGATCTTTCCTGCTTTGTTTGGGGACCATTCAGTGACAAGGGGCTCATGCAGGTCCGAGGCATGCTTGAACAGAACAGACTGCTTGAGCAGGCTGAAATTGTCGATCGTTTTTTGCCCGATCGCTGGATCGTCTATCTCGGACGCTTTCACACCGATACCGCCGTGCGTGCTTTCATGAAGCAGTTTCGACAACAGGGTATCAAACATGTCCGAGCCATTGTGCGCGGGGATCTTGCCTACGGTGTGGAGATTGCTTCGTTTGACACAAAAAAAGAGGCTGAAGACTTTTTGGCATCCAATAAAGTACCTGATGTCAAAGGGTTGCGTGTGACAAATCGACTCGGAGAGCCGTCCGATTCGGTCGATCTCGTCTTCAATCACCTCAGTGAGGAACAAAGAGACGTCTTGTTCGGTCTCTGGAAAAAGCGTCCGGGCACACAGTTGCAAAGTTGCACGTTCTACCCCGGGAGAGCCTCGTCGGATCGATAAAGACGCGCAGGAAACCCGGTTTCCTGCGCAATCCTTCACTCAGTCGAGCTTCTCGAGTTCCCGCACCAGCCGCGCGAGCATGTCTTGGGCTTTACGGCGGCGCTCAGCGTATTTGTCCGACGGCATTACACGCAGACGCTCCGACCAGACCGATCCCGGGAAGAAGGCATCGTCGCTCCAGCGGGCAATGATGTGCCAATGCACATGCGGCACCATGTTGCCGAGACTTGCCCAATTGACCTTGTCGGGGGCGAGTTCCTCGAGCATGATCTTTTCGATACACTCAAGAATTCGGAAAAGCCGCGACTTTTCAGCAGCAGTGAGGTCGGCCATCTCCTTGACGTGGCGCGTCGCGATGACGCGCACGAAACCGGGGAGATCTGCGTCGGCGGCATCGATGACGTAGAACATCGCATCGCGCCAAATCTCTCTCGGGTGTCGGGAAGAGCAAAGTTCACAACTCATAATTTTCTTTCCCATCAAACAAGTACACGTTCAATTCCGCCTTCGCGGATGTGCGCAAGGAAGTTGTCGTACCAATCCTCACCCAAACGCAGTCGGGCCATTTCCACGGTAAGGAACTCGGCCTGTGTGCCGGTGGAGTCGTTGTAGCGGCTCATCCCCTGCAGGCAACCCGGACAGGTGGTCAGCACCTTGATTCGACCGGCAAAGCCGTCGCTGCTTACCTGGCGCTTGGCAAGCTGAATGCTCTCTTCCTTGCGGAAGCGAACCTGCGTGGCGATATCGGGGCGACCGACTGCGAAGGTGCCCGACTCACCGCAACAGCGATCGGTGAGTTCCACCCTTCGGCCGTCCTGCGCATGAATCAGTTTGTTGACCGATTCGATCGGCTTGGGGGTATTGAAGGGAGTGTGGCAGGGATCGTGGTAGAGGTAGCGCACGTTGTCGGGACCTTCCACGTTGATGCCTTTTTCGAGCAGATAGTCGTGGACGTCGATGACGCGACAGTTCGGGAAGATCTCTTCAAAGTGATATTCCTTGAGCTGTTTGAGGCAGGTGCCGCAGCTCACCACCACGGTACGGATGTCCAGGTAGTTGAGCGTGTTGGCGACACGGTGAAACAGCACGCGGTTCTCGGTCACGATCTTTTCGGCCAGATTCAGGTCGCCGGCCCCCTTTTGCGGATAGCCGCAGCACAGATACTTCGGAGGCAGAACGGTCTGCACGCCGATGTCGTAGAGCATGGCGAGCACCGCCATCGACACTTCGGGGTACAGGCGTTCGTTTCCGCAGCCGGGGAAATAGAACACGGCTTCTGACTCGGTGGCCGTCGGTTTGCGGATGATCGGCGCAAAGGAGGAGTCGTTGAGCTCAAGAATGCTGCGCATCGTGCGGGGCAGACGCGGTATCGGGAGCTTGCGGTTGACGAGCGTCACCACCTGTTCGGTGATGCCGGGCTTTCCGATCGTATGCGTTGGGCGTTGCATCTGGGGCTTGGCCACCATGGACAGGATATCGCTTGCCATGCGTTCGGCACGAAAGCCCACGTTGACGAGCGCCTTGCGGGCAAGCTCGACAGAGCTCGGGTTGGAAAGCTCCAAAAAGCGCATGCCGGCATATTTTGCCGGGGTCGTGGTTCCTGCGCCCGCGTGCTTGAGCAGGTTGCGCAGCAGGATCGTCACCTCGCCGAAGTTGATCTTGACCGGACAGGGATTGCGGCACTTCATGCAGAGCGTGCAGTGGTCGGCCAAATCCTCCAGAGCCTTCAGATGCAGGTCCGACAAACCGCGGCGGGTCTGATGCTCGTACAAAATGGCTTCCAACATCAGGCTGGTCGCGATGATTTTGTTGCGCGGCGAAAAGAGCAGACTGGCGCGCGGAACATGCGTCGAGCACTGCGATTTGCACTTACCGCAGCGCAGACAGTTCTTAATGGCATCCGAAACCGCCTTGGACTGCGTTTGCTGCATGATGATCGACTCGGATCCAATCAGGCTGAAGCTCGGGGTGTAGATGCCGTCAAAGTCGATGTCGTCGGACAATTTGCCGCGATTGAAGACCCGTTGGGGATCGACCGTGCGCAGATATTCGTGGTAGGGCTCAAGGGAAGCCTTGTCGAGGAATTCGATTTTGGTCAGGCCGATACCGTGTTCGCCTGAAATGGCACCGCCCAGATCCTTGGCCTTTTGCATCACCATGCGGACGGCCTGCTGGCCCTTTTGCATCATGACGTAGTTGTCGGAGTTGATCGGGATGTTGGTGTGCACATTGCCGTCACCGGCGTGCATGTGCAGAGCAATGAACACGCGCCCCTTAAGAACTCGGTCGTGAATGGCATCAATCTGATTGCGCACCTTCTCAAAAGCGTCGCCCTGGAAGATGCGAAACAGCTCAGCGCGCACTTCCTTTTTCCAGGAAATGCGCATCAGACGCAGACAGAACAAGTCGAAAATCGTCTGCTTGTTGCTCCGTGAGAAGGCCGGACATCCGAGGTTCATCATTTCCTGCCGCACGCTTCGAACGGGGCTGTCGAGGTGATCGTGGATGAAGCTCCAGCGATTTGTCACAGCGGCAAGCAGCTCTCGGGCGGCCGCAAGCGGGGCGGCAAGAAGGTCTTCCTTGGAGATGTCCTGCGTGATGGTGGGCATGCCCAGAGAAATGTAGCCTCCCAGATAGTCCTCCACTGCGCGAATCATGTCGAGTTTGTTTTCGATCGAGCAGCGCACGTTGAAGTGCTCGCAGGCTTCCGTGTACTCACCGATGGCGCTGAGCGGAATGACGACGTCTTCGTTGAGTTTGAAGGCGTTGGTGTGTGCACTGATGGCCGCCGTGCGGCTGCGTTCGTGCCAAAAGCGCAGGCGCTCCTGATCGGTGCGGGCAATGAAGGCTTCGCCCCCCTGCTCGGCGCACATTTTGGCAACGCTGAGCGTGACGTTGTCCAACTTGGTTTCGTCATCTCCGACAATGTCGCCCACAAGAACCATCTTGGGGAATTCGCCGCGCCGACTCTTGACCGGGTAGTTCACAGCGTGCAGGTAACGGTCGTCCAGGTGTTCAAGGCCGGCCAGCATGCAACCTAAAGGTTTGTCTTCGAGATAGGAGGTGATGGAGCAGATGGCGGGGCCGGCTGCTTTGGCGGCACCGAAAAATTCCAGACAGATCGTGCGGGTGTATTTGGGCATGCGGTGCACGATCCACTTTGCGGAGGTGATCAGACCGTCCGTGCCTTCCTTCTGAACCCCGGGCAGCCCCCCGAGGAATTTGTTGGTCACATCCTTGCCGAGTCCCTTTTTGCGGAAGATTTCGCCGGGCATCGAGAGGGTACGCGTGCTCAGAGTGCGGGCCTGCGCGGGATCGGGCGTGCGGCCGTCTTTGACGGTGATGCGCCAGCTCACTTGGGGCTGCTTGTGAATTTTGTCCAGATTGTGGTTGAGGCGCTCGATCTCGAGCCAGTTGCCGTCGGCGGTCACCATGCGGTAGCTGGCAATGTTGTCGACTGCAGTCCCCCAAAGTACGGCCTTCTTGCCGCCCGAGTTTTCAGCAATGTTGCCGCCCACGGTGGAGCTGTCGGCGCTGGCCGGATCCACCGAGAACACCAGCCCGTACTTGGCGGCCGCTTCCGTCACGCGTCGCGTCACGGCGCCTGCCCCCGTGCTGATGACAGGTGTCAGACAGTTGGGTTCATGCCCGGGAAGGCGAATCTTTTCGACGGCACCGATATGGTCAAACTTTTCCGTGTTGATCACGGCCGTCATTGGGCTCATCGGAACGGCGCCGCCCGTGTAGCCGGTGCCGCCTCCTCGCGGAATAATGATCAGCCCCAGACGCACGCAGGCTCGCACAAGAGCGGGGACTTCGTGCTCGCTGTCGGGGGTGATGACTACAAAAGGAAATTCAATACGCAGGTCGGTGGCGTCCGTCACGTGAGCCGCGCGCGTGAAGGGATCAAAACGCACGTTGTCCGAGCGCGTGGCGCGCGACAGAGCCCGCATGACGCGGCTGCGCAGTCTGTGGGTGGAGGCCAGATCGGCTTCAAAGCGACGGACGGCCTGATGCGCGGCCGTCATCAGATACACCACCAGAGCATCTCGGTCCGGATTGCTCGGATCGCGGCGCTTGTCCATCTCATTGAGACGGTGGTAGAGCGCGTCGATCAGAAGCTTGCGGCGCGCAGGATTCTGCAGCATGTCTTCCTGCAGATAGGGGTTGCGGTTGACAGCCCAGATGTCGCCCAGAACCTCAAAAAGCATGCGTGCGCTTCTGCCCGTGCGCCGTTTGTCCCTTAACTGCGACAGGATGTTCCAGGCTTTTTCTCCGAGCAGACGGATGACGATTTCTCTGTCGGAAAAAGACGTGTAGTTGTAGGGAATCTCGCGAATGCGTTCGCCGGATTCTTGGACTTGGCGGGGTGCCTGCTCGTGTTCAGTCATAGGGGGTTCCAAAAGGCCGGGGCTCAAAAGCTTCCTCTTGTCGGAGGTCAGCGCATTGATTTCAAAAAGAGTTTTCTAGTTGTTTGTGAGTGGGGGCCGTTGCCTTTCGCAGGTCCCTGATCAAACATGCACAAGGGGCGAAAGAGAAAGTGACGGCGGCCCTTCCGAATCTTGCAGACACGTATGAAGCGCAGATGTTCGGAAACGCGCGGTCACTGCCGGGGCGAACGGCTTTGTGTCGGACATTGTAGCCTTTCGCAGAACTGTGTAAAACCACCGGCGAAATTTTGTAAGCCGATGATATTCAAACGAAGAAATTGTCAATTTTGACGACGTTGCCCGGTGCTTGAGTGAAGAAGCGGAGGTTCGTGATCGGCCTTGCTCCGACCGCACGGGGTTGGCGCTTGGGCATACAATCACTATTTCAGCTTCGGGAAGTAGGCGGCCGACAGCGGTGCTGCGCTGTTTTTCCCGAGCCCCCTCAATCAAACGAACCACAACGACATCAAGAAAAATGCCCGCAACCGAAACTCTGGATCGCGATACTTATCTGCGACGCATCCTCACGGCTCGCGTCTACGACGTGGCCGAAGAAACTCCTCTCGACGAGGCGCCCCGTCTGTCCCGACGCATCGGCAACAAGGTCCTTCTCAAGCGCGAGGATCAGCAGCCCGTCTTTTCCTTCAAGCTGCGCGGCGCCTTCAATAAGATGGTGCATCTGACTGCCGAGGAGCGTGCCCGCGGTGTGATCTGTGCGTCCGCGGGCAATCACGCTCAGGGCGTGGCGCTTGCCGCGAGACGCCTGGGGTGCCGCGCCGTCATCGTCATGCCCATGACGGCGCCTCAGCTCAAAGTCGAGGCCGTCCGCAACCTTGGCGGTGAAGTGGTGCTCGTCGGTGAAAGTTTCTCCGATGCGGCCGCCCACGCCGTCAAGATGCAGCAGCAGGAGGGACTCACCTTCGTGCATCCCTTCGACGATCCGCTGGTGATTGCCGGTCAGGGAACGATCGGTATGGAAATTCTGCGTCAGTACCAGCCCGCAGACGGCTCGAGGCCAGATGCGATCTTCGTGCAGATCGGCGGCGGCGGTCTGGCTGCCGGGGTGGCCACCTACATCAAGGCTATCTATCCGGAGATCAAGGTGATCGGCGTGGAGACGGTGGACTCTGATGCGATGAAGCGCTCCATCGACGCGGGGTGCAACGTGGCGCTCGACGACGTCGGTCTTTTTTCCGACGGCACCGCCGTCAAGCGTGTCGGCGACGAAACACTGCGTTTGTGCCGCGACAATCTCGATGAAATCATTCTGGTTGACTCCGACGAGATCTGTGCCGCCATCAAGGATGTCTTTGAAGACACACGCACGATCGTTGAGCCTAGCGGTGCACTGTCGTTGGCCGGCCTCAAGGCCTGGGTGCGTCGCGAAAAGGCCGAGGGCAAGGCGTTGGTGGCCATTACGTCGGGCGCCAACATGAATTTTGATCGACTGCGCTTCGTGTCCGAACGTGCCGAGTACGGTGAGGGCCGTGAGGCGGTGTTTGCCGTGACGATTCCTGAGGAAAGAGGCGCCTTCAAGCGTCTGTGCGAGGTGGTGGGCAACCGCAACGTGACGGAGTTCAACTACCGTATCAGCGATACCAAAGATGCCTACATTTTCGTGGGGATTCAGACGAGCAGCAAAAACGACGCCGAAGAACTGGTGCAGCAGTTCGAGCGCAACAATTTCGCCACGCTCAATCTCACCAACGACGAGCTCAGCAAACTGCATCTGCGTCATATGGTGGGCGGTCACAGTAAGCTCGCCACCAATGAGCATCTGCTGCGTTTTGAATTTCCCGAACGCCCCGGGGCGCTGATGCTCTTTTTGACGTCGATGGCACCGCAGTGGAACATTTCGCTCTTTCACTACCGCAACAACGGCGCGGATTTTGCGCGCGTGTTCGTGGGCATTCAGGTGCCGCCGCAGGACAACGCGCTCTTTGAAGAGTTCCTCCACAAGCTCAGCAGCCGCAATCTCGGCTACCGTTATTGGGATGAGACCGACAACCCGGCCTGCAAGTTCTTCCTGAGCTGAGGCACCAATCCAAGCAATCAACAGCCGACCGCAGACGTTGCAGCCGGCTGTTTTCAGTTGGAGGGCGTGCGGATCAGACGTCCGGGATTTTGGACCGCACGGTCGATAAGTCGGTAAATGCCCGAGCCGTCCTCGAGCACGTCGAAATGCCACTTGACGTTGCCGCGCATGTCTTCGAGCCAGACGTCGCGCGGCAGGTCGAGCTCGTCCAGATTGGAGTTGATGAAGCTCTCCGCTTCAAAGGGTGTGGCAAAGTTTTCTTCAAAGTCGCCGTAGTCGACAATGACTTGTACCACCAGGTCTCGGCGCATGGCGCAACCTCCTTAAACCGCCGCCACGATGCGGGCGGTCGCTTGAATTAGTTTTTCACAGTAGTCCAGACGCAGCATTTCATCGGGACCGTGGGCGTTGGAATGCGGTCCGAGGACGCCCGTCACGAGGAACTGAGCCTGCGGCATAAAGCTGTTCATCAGATCCAGGATCGGAATGGACGCGCCGTCAAAGACGTAGCCGGCATCGGCACCGAAAACGTCCTGAGAGACCGCATCGAGCGTTCTGTAGAACTCTTCATTATCCGTTTTGGCGCACCACCCCGGTCCAATGCCCGTGAGCTCCAGGCTGACGCGGGCGTTGTAGGGAGGCTGCGAAGTCAGAATCTCCCTGAGGGCCTCGCCGGCTTTTTGCACATCAAGGCCGGGCGGCGTGCGCAAGGACAGCGCCAGCGCGGTTTCCGGGCGCATGACGCGGCCGGCGCGGGCAATATCGGGCAGTCCGTCGGCGCCGAGAACAGCAAGTTGAGGTGTGAAGCTTCTGTCGACAACGGCCTGCGCAACATCCGCAGTGCGGGGTTGAACGCCCGGAGCCCAGGGAAATTCCTGCAGCACGGAGGCTCCGAGGAGCTGGGCCGAGCGGCGAAGCTTTTCAAGTTGCCGGGGATCGATCGTCACGTTCAGCCGTGTATCGGCAATGCGCCCCGTTGCGGGATCCTCCAAACGGGAAAGGAGCTGTCGGGCAATCATGAACGAGTCGGGAACAATGCCCGAAGCCGTGCCCGAATGCACGGCGTGTTCGAGCACCTTCACGCGCAGCGTCATGTTGATGCAGCCGCGAAAACTCATGGTGGCCCAGAGCCGCTCGTAATCGCCGGCGGTGCTGTCGAGCACGACGGCAAGGCGGCAGTTGCGCACCCGATCGGCAACGCGGGTGAGCCAATGGGCAATGTCGGCTGAACCGGACTCCTCGTCGGTTTCAATCAGTCCCATGGCGCGTCCGCGCCCGATGCCGGCCTCGTCGAGCGCTTTGAGTGCCGTCACGGCCGAATAAAAGGCGTAGCCGTCATCGGCGCAGCCGCGGCCGTACAGGGCGTTGCCTTCAAGCGTCGGGCAAAAGGGGGCGCGTCCTTCGCTCCAGCCCTGCGCTTCGGGCTGCTTGTCAAAATGTCCGTAAAAAAAGACGTCGGGTTTGGTTGCGTCGGTGGCTGCAATGTCAAAAAAGAGCGCGGGCGTACGGCCCGCTTGCTCGAGCACTTCAAAATGTGCCTGCGGAAAGTGCCGTGCGGCCCAGGCTGCCGCCAGGCGACAGCTTTCAAGCAGCAGTCCGTGTGCTTCCCATTCGGGATCAAAGTCCGAGGACTTGCACGGGATTTCCACAAAGCGAATCAGTGCAGGAAGGGCAGACTCGCGAAAAAGGTGAGAGGCGGCGGTGTCGAGTTTTTTAAAAGAAGACATGGCGTTCGTCCAATGGTTCGAGAAACGTTCCTCACTGGTAGACGGGAAGAACGTTTTGACCGAGTTTGTCGGAGATGCGGCGGGCCATTTCCACCGCCTGCTCGCGCGATGTCAGGCGTCCGACAATGACCTTGAAGACGTTGCCGGTTTGCACCACACGCACTTGGGCGCCGCTTTCTCCGGCGAGCATCATTTCGGCGTGCGCGGCGGCGGCCTCGGCATTTTCGGACATCGAATAGGCGCCGATCTGTGCCCCCCACTGGGCCTGCGTGACGGCGGCCGCCGTTGAGGCGGCTTCCACACGCTCTTCAAGTGCTGCGGGCGCGTCGGAGACAGGAGCCGATTGCTGCGCGATGCGCGCTTCTTCCTGCAGGATGGATGCAATGGCATCTTCGGAAGCGGACGCCGGGGTATGGGTGTCGGCACTTTGCGAGGCGGCGGTGCCCGATGCCGTCTGCGTGTTGTCGAGAGCATCCTCGACAGTGATATCAAGGGAGGCGGCAGGTTCGTCAGAGGACGCAAGAGTGGCTGCGGGCGTTTGCGATGCGCCGACTGAAGGCTGAGAAGCAACGACGACGGGGGCCGAAGTGCTTTGGCTCGGTGCCGCAGGCGCTGTTGCGGAGGCCTTGTTCGAAGACGAGGAGGTCTCCGATCTGGAGGCGGCTGCCCCGAGGCCGGTCACGGCTGCCAACAGTCCCGTCAGCCCACGGCCGGGGACGCGACCTGCGGCAATGTCGGCGCGGGTGATGCGTTCGATGCGCACGCGGGTGGTTCCGGCCTTTTGGTAGCCGAGCTGCACCGCTGCGGCATAGCTCAGATCCATCACTCGGTTGTTCAAAAAGGGACCGCGGTCGTTGACGCGCACAATGATCGAGCGTCCGTTCGAGAGGTTCGTCACGCGCGCGTAGCTCGGCAACTCCATGGTCGGATGCGCTGCCGAGAGCTGGTACATGTTGTATTTCTCGCCGATGGCGGTCTTCTTGCCGTGAAACTGCTTGCCGTACCAGCTGGCCACCCCGACCTGCGTGAGCGGCTTGTCTCCGCTCATGGGGTAATAGCGCTTGCCCATGACGGTATAGGGACGGTTGGCCCACTTGTTGGGGGCTTCAACCTTGGGCGTGACGGTTTGGGCGCCGGCGGCCCGCAGCGTACCGCCGACCCTGGGCGGGCCGTCGCGGTCGTAGTACTTGCCCGTGTTGCTGGCGCTGCAGCCAACCAACAGGAAGGCCGAGACGACCGAGACAAAGACAAGGCGATAGAAGAACATGGGCGGCAGAAATCAAAACGCTTCAAAAAAGTCGCCCAACTATAGCGCACGACGAATGAGCGGCCGACAAAAAGAAGGGCTGGCTTGCGGCGCGCAGCGTTTTTTTGCAGAACCGGGCGCGAAAAAAGTCCCAAAATTCAGGCGAAAAGCGGTAAATTCTCATGTTTCGTTTGTTTTTTGTATTTTTCTAGGTGCTGGATATGTCCCTCGGACTGGACGACGTTCGTCGCATCGCCAATCTTGCTCACCTCGATCTGTCGACCGAGCAGAGCGAACGCATGCAGAGCGAACTGAACGATATTTTCAAGATGATCGAGCGCATTCAGGCTGTTGACACAACCGGTGTCGAGCCCATGATGCATCCTCATGACGGCGTGCAGCGCTTGCGCAAGGACGAAGTGGTTTTTGGAAACGACCGCGAAGAAAACATCAAGAATGCTCCCGAAGAGCATGACGGGATGTTCCTTGTTCCTCAGGTGATTGAATAAGAGCGGGAGCGACGCATGAAATTTTCTACCGTGACCGAATTGTCGCGCCTTCTGGCCGCCCGTGAGGTGAGTGCCGTTGAGCTCGCAAAGGATTACCTGTCCCGTATTGAAGCGCATCGGGACATCAACTGCTTCCTCGATGTTCGCCCCGAGGAAACGCTCAAACAGGCTGCAGAGGCCGACAAGCGCATCGCCGAAGGTACGGCGACGCGTCTGACCGGCATTCCGATCGCGCACAAGGATATTTTTGTGACCCGCGAATGGGCTTCGACGGCCGCAAGCCGCATGCTCGAAGGCTACATGAGCCCGTTTGATGCGACGGTCGTCAAAAAGCTCCGTGCTGCCGGCCTCGTGACGCTCGGCAAGCTCAACTGCGACGAATTTGCCATGGGCTCGGCCAACGAAAACTCCGCTTACGGCAAGGTGCTCAATCCCTGGGACAGCAACGCGGTGCCCGGCGGTTCGTCGGGCGGTTCCTCGGCCTGCGTGGCCGCCGGTCTGGCGCCGATTGCCACCGCCACCGATACGGGCGGTTCGATTCGTGAACCGGCCTCGTTTACGGGCGTGACGGGGCTCAAGCCCACGTACGGTCGCCCGAGCCGACTCGGCATGATCGCCTTTGCCTCGAGCCTGGATACGGCCGGACTGATGGCGCACACGGCCGAAGACATCGCCTGGGTGCTGGGCGATATGGTGGGCTTTGAACCCTGGGATTCGACCTCGGTCGACATGCCCACGGAAGACTTTGCCCGCGACCTCAATAAGGGTGTGCGCGGCATGCGCATCGGTGTGCCGCGTGCGTGGTTCTCCGAGAGTCTCGATCCGGAAGTGGCCGCCGCCATTGAAAAGGTGATCGCGGAGTATCGCAGCCAGGGTGCCGAAATTGTTGACATCGCGCTGCCCAATGCCGAACTCGGCGTGCCCGTGTACTACGTTGTTGCCTGTGCCGAAGCCAGCTCCAACCTGTCGCGTTTTGACGGCGTGCGCTACGGCTACCGTGCCAAGGAATACACCGACATTCAGGACATGATCAAAAAGAGCCGCAACGAAGGCTTCGGCGCCGAACCCAAGCGCCGCATCATGATCGGCACCTACGTGCTGTCGCACGGTTACTACGACGCCTACTATCTCAAGGCGCAGAAGGTGCGTCGTCTGATTTCGCAGGAATTCGACGCTGCCTTTGAAAAGGTCGACGCCATCATCAGTCCCGTGACGACGGGCACGGCCTTTGATTTCGGCGCCAAGGCCGACCCCGTGTCCGCCTACCTGGGCGATCTGTACACGGTTCCGGCCTCCCTGGCGGGGCTGCCGTGCATGAGCATGCCCTGCGGCATCCACAGCAACGGTCGTCCGATCGGCGTGCAGCTCACCTGTGCCCGCTTTGCCGAAGCCAAGATGCTCGGCATCGCCCATGCCTGGCAGCAGGCCAGCGACTGGCACACGCGTCATCCCAACGGTTTCTAAACGGAGTTGAATATCATGCAATGGGAAGTTGTGATCGGCCTTGAGACGCATGTTCAGCTCTCGACCGATTCGAAGATTTTCTCCGGCGCCTCTACGGCTTTCGGCGCCGAAGCCAATACGCAGGCCTGCTATATCGATCTGGCTCTGCCCGGTGCGCTGCCCGTGCTCAACCGCGGTGCCGTTGAGCGTGCCATCAAGTTCGGTCTTGCCATCGGTGCCGAAGTGGCCGAAAAGTCGGTCTTTGACCGCAAGAACTATTTTTATCCCGATCTGCCCAAGGGCTATCAGATCAGCCAGTTTGAGCTGCCCGTCGTCAAGGGCGGCCGAGTGAGCTTCAAGGTCGAGCCCAAGGAGGGCGAGCCCTACACCAAGACCATCAATCTGACGCGCGCCCACCTTGAGGAAGACGCCGGCAAGAGTAATCACGGCGTGGTGTACGGCAAGTCCGGCATGGACCTCAATCGCGCCGGGACTCCGCTTTTGGAAATCGTGACCGAGCCCGAACTGCGCTCGTCGGCCGAAGCCGTCGGCTACGCCAAGGCACTGCACGCCCTTGTTGTGTGGCTCGGCATTTCCCGCGGCAACATGCAGGAAGGGAACTTCCGCTGCGACGCCAACGTGTCCGTGCGTCCCGTGGGGCAGAAGGAATTCGGCACCCGCTGCGAGATCAAGAACCTCAATTCGTTCAAGTTTCTGCAGGAAGCCATCGATTACGAAGTGCGCCGTCAGATCGCGCTCATCGAATCGGGCGGCCGCGTTGTCCAGGCTACGCGTCTGTACGACCCCGATCACGGAGAAACCCGTGAAATGCGCAGCAAGGAAGATTCGATGGACTATCGCTACTTCCCCGATCCCGATCTGATGCCCTGCATCATTTCGGACGAGTGGAAGCAGAGCGTAGCCCGTACGATGCCCGAGCTGCCTGATGCGATGCGTTGCCGCTTTATCGAAGAATTCGGTCTGTCCGAGTACGACGCCGATGTTTTGACGTCCTCCAAGGACATCGCCGACTACTTCTGCACGGTGAGCCTGACTGCGCCCGACAAGAAGATTGCCGCCAACTGGGTGATGGGTGAAGTGGCAGCTGCCATCAACGCCTGCGAAGGCATGACGTACGCCAAGGCCCCCGTAGCCGCACAGACGTTGGCCGATATCCTCAAGCGACTGGCCGACGGCACCATCAATGCGCGCGGCGCCAAGCAGATTTTCCTTGCGGTGTGGGAGGGCGCGACGGAGTCGGTTGACGCTCTGATTGAAGCCAAGGGACTCAAGCAAATTTCTGACGTTTCGGCTATTGAAGCGATCATCGATCAGGTGCTCGCGGCCAACGATAAGATGGTGCAGGAGTTCAAGGGCGGCAAGGAAAAGGCCTTCAATGCGCTGGTCGGCCAGTGCATGCGCGCGACCAAGGGCAAAGCCAATCCCAAGCAGGTCAATGAGATTCTGACCAAGAAGCTCAAAGGATAAGGCAAGCCGCCTTTGGCGTCTTATCAAAGGCCGAAACGGAAGATGCTCCGCTTGCTGCGGCTCTTTCCTTTCGGCCTTTGTTTATTTTGCGACGGATGGATTCATGAGGGTGCTGCTGTACGACCGAACCTGCTACGGGCGCGTAAATCGGTGCGATTACTGGCTTACGCTGCTGGCCTATGCGGCGCTTTTTGCCGCGCTCTTTGAAGGCATCTATCGGGTGACGGTTGCGCTCGAGCTTGCCGTTGACTCTGTCGCCGTGCAGGTGATGTTCTGGGGATGGTTGCTCGTGATGGGCGCTGCGGTGTTCCCCGTCTGGCGCCTGACGCGCCGGCGTCTTCACGATGCGGGACTGCGGGGCGTCTGGTTGGCTCTTGTTCTGGTGCCTTTTGTCGGTTGGGGAGTGCTGATCGTGCTGCTCCTATTGCCGACGCATGCTTCGGGAGAACGTTTTGAGCACTACGCCGAAGCGCAAAGGAAGAGTCAATAATTCCTTCAAAATCAAAGCGGTTTCGTGCTAAGAATCTGCGAACCCATGTAACTAAATGTTTCAAAAACATGTTTTAGAAACATTTTGAAATAGGCGTTTGCGCTTGTCGACAGGCTTGTCCGGGCAATTGCGTACAGTGTGCACAAAGGCTGCGGCACTGCATCGGCCGCAAGGAAAACTCTTCCGTTTGCGCTCTGAGAAGTTTCACTTGAGCCGGCGGAAAACTAGAGAGGATACGATCATGATGAAAACCACGAAACTCGCCCTTCTTACCGTTGCCCTGTTCGGTGTGAGCGCCTGTGCTCTGGCGCAGTCCGTGCCTCCCTGCGCGCAGCAGAACAATCCGGCTTTTGCGCAGGAGCACGTGCAGGCCGTCTATCAGAATCTGGGCGAAGCGCTTAATCTGAACACCAACCAGAAACTTGCGCTCGAAAAATATGTCGACGTAAAGGCCAAGGCTGCTCAGGCGCACGGCAAGTGGCATGCCAAGGCTGCCCAGAAGCCCCGTGAGACCCGTCAGGCGCGCCTCGAAGCCCGTGCCGAGCATGCCAAGCTGCAGGCCGATTCGCTTGAGCGCATTGCTCGCGCCCGCGCCAAGTTTGTCGGGGTGCTCACCGCCGAGCAGAAGCAGACGTTTGACGCCATGGAGCCGCGCGGTCTGTGCGGTGTCGGGCCTCGTGCGCATCGCAGCATGCCCTGTGCAACCGCGCAGCAGCGTCCGTGTCCGCAGGCCCAGCAGCGCCCCTGCCCGAATGCGCAGCAGCGTCCCTGCGCAGGCAACGGTAACGGTCCCCGTCACGGCGGCTTCGGTCCCGGAGTCATGCACCCCGGGTACGGCCCGCATCACGGCGGCATGCATCGCGCGCCCGACTGCATGATGCGCTGATGAGTGACTCCCGTCCGATGCGTCTGACGCCCGAGACGGGCGAAAGTTAAGAAAGAAAAACCGCGAAGCGTGAAGAGTGCTTCGCGGTTTTTTCAGTTGAGAGTGTGCTTGGGTGATCAAGCGCCGTAACGGCTGCGGTAGGCGGCAACCTGCTGGCGGTACTGAGCCGCACGACGGGCGGCTTCACTGTCACCGTCCATGAAGGTGAGAAGATCGTTGAGATTGGCGATGCTCACCACGGGCAGATGGAAGGTTTCTTCCACGTCCTGAACGGCGCTTGTGGATGTGAGTTCGACGGCGTTGCCGCCCTTTTCCATGCGATCCAGAGCGATCAGAACGCCCGCGGGAACGGCTTCGGCGGCACGAATCAGGCTCACGGATTCACGCACGGAGGTCCCGGCGCTGATCACGTCGTCGATAATGACCACGCGGCCCTTGAGCGCCGAGCCGATCACCAGACCGCCTTCACCGTGGTCCTTGACTTCCTTGCGGTTGAAGGCCCAGGGCACATTGCAGCCCATGCGGGCAAGGTTCATGGCCACGGTAGCGACAAGGGGAATGCCCTTGTAGGCCGGACCGAAAAGCATGTCAAACTGCAGACGGCCCGAATCGCGCGCGTCCAGAAGAGCCTGAGCGTAGAAGGCACCGAGCTTGTCGAGAAGCAGGCCCGTGTTAAACAGACCGGCATTAAAGAAGTAGGGCGACAGGCGGCCCGCCTTGGTTTTGAATTCGCCAAAGCGAAGAACGTTGGCGTTAAGGGCAAATTCGATGAATTCGGCGTGGTTGGCGGACATGAAAACGGGCTCCGAACACTAAAAATTGAGACGCTGTCGGATCGGCGCAAAGGGGCCTTGCCGACAAAAAGCAAACAGCTTAAGTTTAGACTTGAGGCATCCGTCAATCAATGCACATGCGCGCGCGACGCGTCATCGAGGAGTTTTCAATCGTGCTTCGGGTGGTCACATTCAACGCCAACGGCATTCGCTCGGCGACCAATAAAGGCTTTTGGGAGTGGTTTGAGCAGCAAAACGCCGACATGCTCTGCGTGCAGGAGCTCAAGGCCCAGGAAGCGGATTTGTCCGAGTTGATTCGCTGCCGCCCGGGGTACGAAAGCTGGGTGCACTGCGCCGTTAAAAAGGGCTATTCGGGGTGCGGATTTTGGTCTAAAAAACGCCCGAATGCCGTTCGGATGGGATTCGGCGTGCCCGAATTCGACGACGAGGGCCGATGCGTGCGCGCTGACTTCGGCAATCTGACGGTGATGTCGGTGTACTTTCCGTCCGGCACGTCCGGAGATGACCGTCAGGCTGCGAAATACCGTTTTTTGGATGCATTTGAGCGCTATATGAATGCACTTAAGGACGAGGGGCGGGATGTTCTCGTTTGCGGCGACGTCAATATCGCTCATAAGGAAATCGATCTGAAGAATTGGAAGGGCAACCTGGACCATACGGGCTTTTTGCCCGAAGAACGTGCCTGGGTGAGCAAGATGCTCGACGTGCACGGCTGGCACGACGTCTTTCGTGAGCTCGATCCCCGGCCCGAGCAGTACACCTGGTGGAGTCAGCGCGGACAGGCCCGAGCCAAGAACGTCGGTTGGCGCATCGACTACATGTTCGCTACGCCGTCTCTGGCGGCCCGGGCGCGGAATACGTGGATCTATAAAGAGGAAAAGTTTTCCGATCACGCGCCTTTGATTATTGATTTTGAACAGGAACTGTGATGCGTCTTGAGCAAGTTTTATTCAGTCAGGGGTTTGGGACGCGCCATGAGTGCCGCGGTTTGATCTCTCTGGGGCGAGTGACCTTTGAAGGCAACACCGTGACCGATCCGGACGAGGATGTCGATCCCGTCGGTCGCAGTTTTACCGTGGACGGCAGGTCATGGCCCTACTATGAAAAGGCGCTC
Organism: uncultured Sutterella sp.; assembly: GCA_945834535.1. GTDB lineage: Bacteria > Pseudomonadota > Gammaproteobacteria > Burkholderiales > Burkholderiaceae_F > Duodenibacillus. The sequence goes on from CAMAHM010000001.1 coordinate 81,333, forward strand.
GTTTTGCTCAATAAGCCCGAAAACTACGAGTGCTCGCAAAAACCGATCCACCATCCGAGCGTCATGACGCTTCTGCCGCCTCCGCTTCGGGTGCGCGGACTGCAGCCCGTGGGCAGACTCGACGCCGACACGACGGGACTGTTGCTGCTTACCGACGACGGCGCTCTTCAGCACCGCCTGACGCATCCCAAACGGCATGTGCCCAAGCGCTATCGCGTCACCTGCAAGCACGCCGCAGCCGACAGCCTGATCGAGGCGCTGCTCGAAGGCGTCAAACTGGTCGATGAGCGCGACGTGCTGCGGGCGCAGGATGTCGAGCGAATCGACGACAAAGTGTTGGAAATGACGATTACGAGCGGCAAGTATCATCAGGTCAAACGCATGATCGCTGCGGGAGGCAACCGCGTTGAGGCCCTCGAGAGGGTGCGGTTTGGACACCTTGCCCTGCCCGAGGCACTGGCGCGCGGTGAGTGGCTGTGGCTGGAGGGGCCGCAGGCTGTGCTCGGCACCAAGTAGGACTCCCGCGCCATGTTTCGCAAACTTTTGACGGCCTTCAGCGTCTATCGCGAACCCGCCACGGCCCGCATGCTGTTTCTCGGATTTTCCTCCGGGCTGCCTCTGCTGCTTGTTTTCGGGACGCTCTCGTTCTGGTTGCGCGAAAGCGGGGTGGATCTCAAGACCATCGGCTTTATGAGTTGGGCCGGCCTGTGTTGGGGAATGAAATGGGTGTGGGCGCCCTTTGTCGACGCGCTGCGCATTCCGTGGCTGACGGCGCGGCTCGGAAGGCGTCGCTCCTGGCTCATTGCCGCGCAGATCGGGCTGGCGGCATCACTTGCGGCCATGTCGCAGTGCGACCCGAGCCGCAACCTCGCGCTGATGGCCTGCCTTGCAGTCGCAGTGGCCTTTTGCGGAGCCACGCAGGATGTGGCGCTCGACGCTTTTCGTATTGAAAGCGGTGACGAGAGCCGACAGGCGGCTTTTGCCGCCGCCTACCAGATGGGCTACCGCATCGCCATGATCTGGTCGGGAGCGGGCGCTCTGGCGATTGCGGGCGCTGTGCAGACGGCAGGCTCCGACGGATGGATGGTTGCCTATCTTGTGATGGCCGCCAGTATGCTTGTAGGACTGATCACCACGTTGATGAGTCCTGAGCCCCGCGCTCCTGTCGGCAGGCCGCGGCTCGGACGGCGACATTTTGGACAGTGGCTCTCGGACGTCGTCATGCAGCCTTTTGCGGATTTTTTCCATCGGCTCGGCCCTTGGGCGCTCGTGGTGCTTGCCCTGATCGCCACTTATCGGATCAGTGATGTGGTCATGGGCGTGATGGCCAACCCCTTTTACTCGGATCTTGGCTTTACCAAGCAGGAAGTGGCGGCCGTCAGCAAGGTTTTCGGAGTCATCATGACGCTTGTCGGTGCCTTTGCGGGGGGTGTGGTGGCCGTGCGCATCGGGGTGCTGAAAACACTTTTTCTCGGAGCCGTCCTGTCGGCGGCTACAAACCTGCTGTTTGCGGCGCTTGCCGCCCGCGGCCATGACATGGGCTTTTTGATCTTTACCGTCAGTGCCGACAATCTGGCGGGCGGATTGGCTTCGGCAGCCTTTGTGGCTTATCTGTCGGGGCTGACGAACGTGGCGTATTCGGCTACGCAGTACGCCCTGTTTTCATCGGTCATGCTCATCATTCCGAAGTTTTTAGCCGGTTTTTCCGGCGTGGTCGTCGACAGCATCGGCTACGGAGCCTTTTTTACCGCCACAGCCTGTCTTGGCGTGCCGGTGGTGCTCCTTGTTCTGGCCTGCGCCCGCGTGGGAGACAGGGTGCGCAGCCGTTGTGATCAACGCTAACAAGAAGCGCCCGACCGAGGGGCGCTTCTTGATTGAGAGGTGCGATTTAACGGCGGCGCGCGGGCTTGGCCTTTTTGGCCGCCTC
>CAMAHM010000002.1 GCA_945834535.1 uncultured Sutterella sp.
AACAGAAAAGCCCCGCAACTGCGAGGCTCTGCAAATACTGGTGCCCGAGGAGAGACTCGAACTCTCACGCTTATTAGGCGGAGGATTTTGAATCCTCTGCGTCTACCATTCCGCCACTCGGGCCACCAATTTTTCCGATCCCATCAAAGGAACCGAGGTTGGTAATTATGCCCGATCCCTTACCTTATTTGCAAACGTTTTCGAAGCGCTAAAAGACCGAAACCGACTTGATCTGCACCCAGACGCGCATGCCTTCTGCAAGGCCCAGATTGTGGGCTGAGCGTGCCGTCAGATCCGCCAGAAGTACTGTTCCCTGCGCGTCGAGCGTGACGGTCGTCCGATACCCGTCCGCGCTCGGACGCAACCCCGCCACGCTTGCCTCAAAAATGTTCTGAATGCTGCTCTCCGAGGGTTTTTGCACGGCTACGGACAAATTGGCCGAATCGATCATCAGCCGCACCCTGCTGCCGATGAGGAGGCCGGTGTCGCGCACCCAAAAATGCGCACTGCCGGCCTGAACCAGCATCAGCCCCCAATCGGGATCCTTTTGCGTAATTGTTCCCATCACGAGCGCAATGCGCTGCGCGTCAGCCGCAGTACGCTCAAGGTGTTGCAGCCAGACGCTGTCAACGGCCCCTCTTGCAACCACGCTGCCGCCTTCCATCAAAACCAGCTGATCGGCCAGGCGCAGCACTTCTTCTTCGGAGTGCGTCACGTACAAAATCGGCAGACCGAGTTCATTTTTAATGCGCTCGATCCAGGGCATGATTTCCAGGCGCCGGGCATGATCGAGCGCTGCCAGAGGCTCATCCATGAAAAGCGCCGTCGGACGAATGGCCAGACTGCGGGCAATGGCGCAGCGCTGGCGCTCACCGCCGGACAGTTCCGTTGCGCGCCGCTGCAGAAGGTGGCCGATACCCAAAAGTTCAACAGCCTGATAAAGGCGCTTTTCGCCCTGAGGGTCGTGAATGCGCGTCAGGCCATAGCGCAGATTTTCAATCACCGTCAGGTGAGCAAAGAGACTTGCCTCCTGAAAGACATATCCGATGCGGCGCGCATAGGTAGGCACAAAAATCTTTTGTGCGTCATCCTGCCAGAGTTGTCCTGCGACGCGCACCAAACCGCGGGCACGCTCAAGCCCCGCTGCCGCCCGCAGAACGGTCGTCTTGCCGCAGCCCGAAGGGCCGAAAAGGACGGTAACGCCAACTCCTTCGAGAGGAATGTCCACTTCAAGTCGAAAGCCCGTGGAGCGCTCCAAAGAAAGCTCTATTCTGTCCGTCATGTCTTAGTTCCCGTCAGCTCGGATTGCCCGTCACGCTAAGTGTCCGCGCGCGGCGGTTGAACCACGTCACGGCCAAAAGCACGAGGAATGAAAACACCAGCATACCGCCCGCTAAAACATGGGCCCGGTCGTACTCCATGGCCTCCACAAAGGTGTAGATCTCGGTGGAAACCACCTGCGTTTTTCCCGGAATGTTGCCGCCGATCATCAGCACCACACCGAATTCCCCCACGGTGTGCGCAAACGTGAGCACCATGGCCGTAAAGATCCCCGGGCGGGCCAGAGGCAGCACCACGGAAAAGAATGCGTCCAGGGGCTTGGCGCCGAGCGTGGCGGCCACCTCCATCGGCCTGTCGCCGATCGACTCAAAAGCCGCCTGCAGAGGCTGTACGCTGAAAGGAAGCGAATAGATGATTGAACCGATCACAAGCCCCGGGAAGGTGAAGGTGAGAAGCCCCAGTCCCAGAGACTGCGTAAGCTGGCCCAAAGGTCCGTGCGGCCCCAGGGCAACGAGGATGTAAAAGCCGAGCACCGAGGGCGGCAGCACCAAGGGAAGCGTCACCACCGCCCCCACGGGCGCACGCAGCCAGCTTCGGGTGCGCGACAGCCACCACGCAAGAGGAGTGGCAACGACCAACAGCACCGCCGTCGTGACTGCCGCCAGTTCCAGACTCAGCCAAACGGGCTCCAAGGAAATTTCATCAAACATCCGGTCTCCGAAAACGCATTGCATCGTGCGCGAAAGGGCCGTCCGCGACGAGCCCGGAAAACGAAACGTACACCGCCCGAGCATGCGGCAGTGCGCGTCCGTGTTCGTGCCTGAGGGGCAATCTTACTGGGTGCCGTAGCCGTAGGCGCTCTTGACCCTGGAAGCTTCCGGCCCCTGCAGGAACTGCAGGAATTCCTTGGCGGCTGCAGCCTCCTTACCCTGCTTTAAAAGCACAGCATCCTGATTGATGCGGCCGTACAGGTCGGCCGGAACGATCCAGCCCGAGCCGGCCATTCTGCCGTTCTTGTAGACCTGCGAGAGGGCCACAAAGCCCACATCGGCGTTGCCGGTCTTGACGAAGTTGAAGGTTTTGCCGATGTTGTCGCCCTCGACAAACTTGGGCTGAACCGTTTCGAGAAGCTGCAGCGCGGTCAACGTTTCATAGGCGGCAAGGCCGTAGGGGGCGAGCTTGGGATTGGCCACGGCACACTTGTTGTAGTTTCCCGAGGCAAGAAGCTTTTTGCCGTCCACCACCTTGTTGGGGTTGGCGCTCCAGAGAACAAGCTTGCCGACAGCGTATGTGAAGGTGCTTGCGGGCACACCGTACCCTTCGTCGACAGCCTTCTTGGGCGTCTTGGCATCGGCCGCAAGCAGCACGTCGTAGGTCGCGCCGTTCTTGATCTGACCGTAGAACATGCCTGTCGAGCCGAAGCTGAGCACCAGCTTGTGTCCGGTCTTGGCTTCAAAGATCGGCGCAAGCTCCTTGGCGGGCGCCGTAAAGTTGGCTGCCACCGCCACGTGAACATCTGCCGCACAGGCCGCACTCATGCTCAGCACGCCGAGTGCCCCCGCCACCATCATCTTCATCGACATTTTCTTTCTCCCGCAGCGCCTTGCGGCATCGTTTAAACCACCCCGAAGCAGCGGTTATACAAAAATTGAATAGCGAAAGCATATCACACGTTATTCACTTTATGAATTTCGAACCGTCTCCCTCTTTTCTATACTTTCGCTTTCTGTTGCGACTTTGTGAGGACTTACTGCATGCCCGGCGACCAAGATTTCCGCGATCCGACGCAAAAAGCCGATCCCATCGCACTCACCCGACAACTGGGGCAGATCGCCGACAAGCGCCTCAACATCCTGCGACGTATTCACGAAACGGGGTCCATCTCGGAGGCCGCACGCTTGGCGGGCGTCTCCTACAAGGCCGCCTGGCAGGCTCTGGAAACCCTCTCCAACCTTGCAGGGTGCCCTCTGGTGGAAAAGGCCGTCGGCGGCAAACAGGGCGGCGGCACCGTGCTGACCCCCATCGGGCTGACCGTACTTGAACTCTCCGAGCGGCTCATTCGGGCTCGGGAAAAGGTGTTGGCGGAATTTGCCGTGGAGAACACTCCTGCGCTCCTGCCCGTCTCGTCCTGGAGTCTGAAGACGAGCATGCGCAACCAGTTCCCCGTTCGCCTTGTGCACATAGCGCGCGGCCCGGCCAAGGTGCGACTGACGCTTGAAATTGACGAGAAGAATTCCCTGAAAGCTTCGCTCACGCAGGAAAGTGCGCAGATTCTCGGGCTCAGCACCGAATCTCACCTGCTGGCCCTGTGTAAGGCCACAGCCGTGGACATTGCCAAAACGATTGAACCCGCCCCCTCGGCGAGCGTTCTCACCGGAACCGTTATTCGTACGGCACGCCAGGACAAAGGCGGAGAAATCACGCTGCGACTGCCGGGCGGCGCTTCCGTTGTCGGCTTTGCCCGTCCCAAGCACGGACTCAAGCTCGGCGATGAAGCTCAGGCACTTGTCTCGTCCCAGGCGGTGGTCGTTGCATTGACCGAATAAATAGACCGCAAAAGCGGGCAAACCCTCGAGTTCCCGCATTATTTGACCTGCGTCAAATGTGACAAAGCCGAATTTTCAGGCTTATCCTTAAGATCCTTCCTACAATCCGGGCTTACCGTTTTTTCTCGGACAGAGGGTTTCAATTGAGAGGGCTCCTGATTCTCTTTGCCCGAGAACGCCGGATCTGTCGACCTCTGAGGGTTCCCCTCAGGTCGCAATCCCCCTCGAAAAGTACTCTTGATCGGAGAAATTCATGAACAAAAACAGCAAGTGGTACGCAGGCGCCCTCGTTTTGGCCGGTGTGGCCGCCGGCGTTGTGCTCGTTTCCGCGGGTACCTCTGTCGTGCACTGGAGCGGCTCGACGCAGTTCTGCGGCAGCTTCTGCCATTCGATGGATGCGGCTTACGCCTCCTACAAGAAGGGCCAGCACTTCCAGACCAATTCCGGCTTTTCCGTCGGCTGTACCGAATGCCACCTGAAGTACGAATCGACCCGTGGCATCAGCCAGGCGCAGGTCGTCGGCCTTCTGTGGCACAAGGCCGTGTCGGGCTCTACGTCTCTTTGGGGCGAGATTCGCGGCACGCTCAATACGCCTGAAAAGCAGATTGCGCACCGCCCCGAAATGGCCAAGACCGTGACCGAATGGATGCGCTCGACGGACTACGTGACCTGCCGCGGCTGCCACGATCCGCTCAACTTCAAGGCTAATCCCGCCAAGCCCATGGTTGCTCCCATGCACAAGGCTCTGGCCGAGAATCCCAAGGCCAAGATCGACTGCCTGGGCTGCCATCCGAACGCAGGCCACAAGTACAACTGATCGGCTCTCTGATCGATCGGCTCACCCCCGCCTCGGCGGGGGTTCTTTTATTCATCAGAAACGCAGCGTTTTTTTCGCCCCGCACACCTCTTTGATGCCGCGGGAGCAAGGTGCATTCGCGCTAAAATGGGAAAGTTTTAAATTCGCCGACTGGGCCCGCCCAAAGGCGTTCTGATCTCCGTTCCCATTTTCATGCAGCAAGAAAAAGACCAAGGTACGATCTACCGCGCCGACTACCGCCCCTTCACGCACTCGATCGACACGGTTGAGCTTGACTTCGTCCTCGATCCCGAATCGACTTTGGTAACCAACCAGATGATGGTGACGCCTCTGCGTGGCGCAGCAACGACCGATCTGGTGCTCAACGCCGAAGATTTGTTTTTCGAGAAACTTCTGATTGACGGTCAGCCCGCCGCGTCCGAACGCTACGAGGTGAGCACCGACAAATTGGTGATCCGCCGCGTCACCCAGCAGACCCGCATCACCGTCGTCAACCGCTTCAGCCCGCAGTCCAACACCAAACTGTCGGGCATCTACATGAGCAACGGCGCTTTCATGAGCCAGTGTGAGTCGGAAGGCTTTCGCCGCATTACCTACTGGCCGGACCGTCCGGACGTGATGAGCCTTTTCAAGGTGTGCATCCACGCCGACAAGGCTCGTTACCCCGTACTGCTTTCCAACGGCAACCTGATCGGTCAGGGTGACGAGGACGACGGCCGCCACTGGGTACGTTGGGAAGACCCCTTCAAAAAGCCGAGCTACCTTTTTGCCCTGGTGGCTGGGAACCTTGCCAACCGCTCGGAAACCGTGACGCTCAAAAACGGCAAACAGGCACTTCTGGAAGTCTGGACCGAGCCCAAGAACCTGCCGCGCAGTGCGCATGCGCTTGAAAGCCTCAAGCGCGCCATCGCCTGGGATGAGGAGCGTTTCGGCCTTGAGCTTGACCTCGAGCGCTTCATGATCGTCGCTACCGACGACTTCAATTTCGGAGCGATGGAAAATAAGGGCCTCAACATCTTCAATTCGCGCTACGTCATGGCTTCGCCCGAAGTGGCAACCGATGCCGACTACGAAGCCATTGAGTCCGTGGTCGGCCATGAATACTTCCACAACTGGACGGGCGATCGCGTCACGCTGCGCGACTGGTTCCAGCTCACCCTCAAAGAGGGGCTGACGGTCTTTCGCGATCAGGAATTTTCCATGGACATGGCGGGTGCCCCTTCGAGCCGAGCCGTCAAGCGCATCTGCGACGTGCGTGCACTGCGCGCCGCGCAGTTCCCCGAAGACGGCGGTCCCATGGCCCATCCGATCCGCCCCGACAGCTATCAGGAAATCAACAACTTCTACACGATGACCGTGTACGAAAAGGGTGCCGAAGTCATTCGCATGCTGCAGACCATGCTGGGGCGCGATGGTTTCCGCAAAGGCATGGATCTGTACATCTCCCGTCACGACGCCTCGGCCGTCACATGCGACGATTTTCTCAAGGCCATGGCCGATGCCAACAATGTCGACCTGAGTGCCTTTGCCCGCTGGTACTCGCAGGCAGGCACCCCCCGCGTGACGATTGAAACGCACTACGATCAAAAAGCGTGCACCTTCACCGTCACGGCCTCTCAGACGACGCCCCCGACGCCCGGGCAGCCCGTCAAGGAGCCGCTCGTCATCCCCATCACCGTTGGCCTCATCGGCAGCAAGGGACAGGATCTGCCGCTTTATCTCAAAAGCGACGACCGCACGGATCTGACGACCCGCACCCTTATTCTGTCGAGCGAGTGCGACAGCTGGACGTTTACGGGCGTCACCGAAAATCCCGTGATCTCCATCGGTCGCGGCTTCTCGGCGCCGGTGATCTTCGACTACAACTACACGCGCGACGAACTTGCCTTCCTCGCAATGCACGACTCGGACGGCTTTAACCGTGCCGAAGCCTACGAGCGCCTTGCTCTGAGCGTGTTGAACGATGTTGCCGATCAGATCGAATTCGGTCAGGAACCCGACGTGCCTCAGGCGCTTTTAAACGCCTTCGAAGGCATTCTGACGAACACCGATCTGTCGGCCGAATACCGCGCCGCAGTGCTGGAACTGCCCAGCGAAAAGGCCATCGGCGCACGCCGTGCGCTCATCGATCCCGACAGCATCCATCAGGCCCGTCGCTTCGTACTTGAAACCATCGGCAAACGCTTCAGTCAGCAGCTGCAGTCTGCCTTCATGGCCAACATCGCGCCCATGGGCTTTAAGGCCACGCGCCGCGAAGCGGGTAAGCGTGCGCTCAAGAACCTCGCGCTCTCCTTCTGGCTGGCGGGCGGTGCCGCACGCAGCCTGCTGGCAGCCCGCGATCAGTTCGACGAGACCGACAACCTGACCGACCGTCTGGCCGCTCTGCGCATCCTTGCCAACAGCCAGGCTCCCGTCAAGATAGACGTGCTCAACAGCGCCGCCCGCATGTGGGCCGCTGAACCGTTGCTCATGAATAAGTGGTTCACGGTGCAGGCGACCGCCTCCGTCTTTGCCGGCGAATGCCCCGTGGTCGAACGCATCCGCACACTGATGCAGTACGAGATCTTCAGCCTGAAGAATCCGAACAACGTCTACGCGCTTATCGGTCAGTTCTGCTCGGGCAACCCTGCTGAATTTCACCGCCTCGACGGCTCGGGCTACGCCTTCTGGAAGCAGATGGTGCTCGAACTCGATCCAATCAATCCTCACGTGGCAGCACGCATTGCCCGCAGTTTGGACAACTGGCGCCGCTACACGCCCGAGCGCGCACACATGATGTACCAGGCGCTCAAGGAAGTGGCCGAACACCCCGACCTTTCGGCAGGGGTGCGCGAAATCGTCACCAAGGCACTTAAGAACAACTAATTCCTTCTCTTTTTAAAGCAGAACAATCATGTCTTATCAGACTCTCCAACAGTGGCTTGAACAAGAAGAGCAGACCAACGGCCTGCCGAGTGAACTCACCCGCCTTGTGTTGAGCGTGGCCGATGTGTGCCGCGAAATCAGCTACGAAGTCTCCAAGGGTGCCCTTGCAGGCGTGCTCGGTGTTGCCGGCACGGAAAACGTGCAGGGCGAAGAACAGAAAAAGCTCGACGTGATCAGCAACGAACTGATGATGAAGGCCGTTCTCGGCTCGGGTGTCGTTGCCGCCTGCGCGAGCGAAGAGATGGACCACTGCGTGCCCGCTCAGGCCGGTGAACGCCGCCCCTACCTCATCTGCTTTGATCCCCTGGACGGCTCGAGCAACATCGATATCAATGTCTCGATTGGCACCATTTTCTCGATTCTTCCCAACCCGCACGAAGATGCGGCTTCGCCCACCGACGACGATTTCCTGCAGCCCGGCAACCGTCAGGTGTGCGCGGGCTACGTCATCTACGGTCCGCAGACGCAGATGGTATTCACCGTGGGTCGGGGCGTCGTAATGTTCACGCTCAATCCGGACGACAACACCTACCTTCTGACCAGCCCGAACGTTCAGGTGCCCGCCCAGGCCAAGGAATTTGCCATCAACTGCTCGAACATGCGTCACTGGGAAGCTCCCGTCAAGCGTTACATCGACGAGCTTTTGGCCGGCAAGACGGGCGTGCGCGGCAAGGACTACAACATGCGTTGGATCGCCGCCATGGTGGCCGAAGTACACCGCATCCTGTGTCGCGGCGGCATCTTCATGTATCCGCGCGACAACCGCGATCCTTCCAAGCCCGGCAAGCTGCGCCTGATGTACGAAGCCAACCCGATGAGCTGGCTCATGGAACAGGCCGGCGCCCGCGCTACCAACGGGCATGAGAGCATCCTCAACATCCGTCCCGAGAAACTCCACCAACGCGTGGCGGTCTTCCTCGGTGCCGCCGAAGAGGTCGAACGTGTGACGTCCTATCATACGGCCGACTAAGTCGCATCGCTCTTGAATCATTTCAAAGGCGCCTCCCGCATGGGATCGGCGCCTTTTTCGTGCCCGCTTGCACGGGTATCGACGATTGGAGGGGCGCTTCATCAGAAGCGCCCGCCCATCCTACGTCACAGGGCAAACATCGCCACGGTCACAACCACCACCGCCACAATGCAGGGCAGAGCGGTGCGCTTGACGATTTCCATCGGGTTAACGCCCGCGATGCCGGCCAGGATGATCACACCGCCCGCCACAGGCGACATGGAGCGACCCAGGCCCGCAGCGATCTGCGCAACGGAACCGAGCTGCACAATGGTCAGACCGAAGTCTGCCGCATGCGGCGTAATGGCTTCATTGAAGGCCAGAGCTGCAGCGTTGCCCGAACCGGAAATGGCGGCCATCGTGAAGGGGCCTGCTGCAGCGGCGAACATAGCGACGGACTGCGAGCCCTTCATGGCGTCCACGAGTGCGCCCGTGAGGCCAATCGACTTCATGCCCGAAGCAAAGAGGGCAGCGGCGGCAATCAGAATCACCACATCGCAGAAGCCGTCACCGGCACCGCGGCAGAACTTCTTGGAGCAGTCGCCCACTTTTTGTTTATTGATGATGCCGACCACGATGCCGACAGCCGTACCGATCAGCATGCACACAGGCACCGAGAAGGTCTTGGTGGGCAGCCAGCCGACCTGCTTGGAAGCGATGACGAGCAAAAAGAGCGGCAGCACGGGAACCATGGCGTAGAAGGGATTGATCTTGAAGTCCGCCGGCGCATCGCTCTTTCCCTCAGCATCCTTCACCGACCCGACGCCCTCCTTGAGCACAAAGCAGATCACCGCCAGAAGCGTGGCAGCCACCACGGCACCGATGGCGCAGGGCAGCGCTTCCTGCATGATGACGATCATGGCGTCGGCCGCGGGAATCTCCTTGGCCTTGAAGGCGATCGTTGCCACCTGAGGATTGAACATCAGACCGGGCGAAACAACCGAGCCCCAGGTTCCGAGGAAGACCGCAGCAGCGGCCATGACGGGGCGCACCTTCAGAGCAATGAGCGCCGGGATAAGCAGCACGCCCACTGCGGCGGCAATGCCGGCGGCCGAAGGAAGAATGATGTTGAGCACCCAGGTGATCAGCACGGCGCCGGGAATGACGACGGCCGGCACGTGCGTCAAGGGACGCACCAGGGCGTTGACGAGGTGGTCGGAGCACTTCGTGTACGTCATCACGTACCCAAAGCCCATCACCGTTGTGATGGTCGGGACGAGGCCGCCGTTGACGAGCTGCTTCACAAAGGCGTTGACGGCGGTTTCAAGCGTCACGCCCGAACCGCAGATGAACTGCCCGATGAGCGCCATGATGACGCCCGAAATCACCAGCACAAGGCGTGCTTCGTAATTTTTATAGATGAGCCAGAAAGTCACGATGACGATGGCCAGGCCGATCCAAATCATATGCAACTCCTTTGAAAGAACATGGGAAAAAGTCTCTGCGGTCAGTCGCCGCAGCAGCGTTCAAAAGCCCGATCAAGTTCCTGCGAGGCAGCCGAGAGGGCCGATTCAGTCCGTGCAACCCAGGCCTCATCGGCTTCAAGCCGCGCACGAATGCGCTGCAGCCCGACCGTCGTGCTCTCGGGATTGGGCGCACCGTCACCCACGCGGGTGCGCACAACGTATTCGGGGCTGAGCGTCTCGCGCAGCTCCGTTTCAACGAGAGGCAGAGCCATTTTTTCTCCAAGCAGTCGCGCGGTGACGTCGGCAAAGATCTCGCAGGCTTTTTCGTAGGGAAAGGTCTGCGGCAGCCACCCGTCTTTGCGCGCCACGGTGACCATGTCGCTTGCAAACGTATGCCCGACACGGAAAGGCAGTTCCGTCTTCTGCTGCAGACGCTCGGCAAGCGCCATCGTGCACGTCCAATCGCTGTTGAGTTCTTCGAGCGCCCGCTCGGGGAGCACTCGAAGTTCCGAGAAAGCCTTGACCGTGAGATGCATCAGATGCACAGCCTGCACCAGAACTTCGGAGTTGTCTTCCGAGGCGCTTTCCTTGTTGTCGTACATGCCGAGCGGCAGGTTGTGGGCACGAATCGTGACGGTCTGCGCCGCTCCGATCACGTCACCCGCTTTGGCACGGGTCTTATTGAGAATTCCGGGGTTGCGTTTTTGCGGCATCGCCGACGAGCCGTAGGCAGCGCTTTGATCAAGAAGAAGCCACGGCCGAGGCTCGGCGTACTGCTGCGCCAAGTCCTGCATGAGCGTGCTGATGCGCACGGCCGTATTCGAGCAAATGGATGCGGCCTCAATCGGGATATCAAAAAGGCTGACCTGCGAGCTGTCCAAACCGTTCACAATCGGGCCGTCAAAGCCCAGAAGTTCTGCTAGGCGCCTTCTGTTGAGAGGCCAGGCCGAGCAGGCCAAAACAGCCGTGCCGAGGGCCGATCGATTGATCCTCTCCCAGGCCTGCTGCAGACGGTCGGCGTCGCGCTCAAAGGATTCCAAAAACGCCCAGAGATAAAAGCCCAGCGTCACGGGCATGGCCTGCACGCCGTTCGTGTAGGCGGGCATCCAGGTGCAAACGTGCGCCTCGGCAATATCAAGGAGCGTGCGCCGCAACAGGTTGAGCGAAGCCAGAAAATCGAGTGTTCCGCGACGCAGTCGCCCCTGATTGATGGTGGCAAAAATATCCTGCCTGCTTCGGCCGGTGTGAATGAGCGTTGCCAGCTGCCCGCAGTGGCGAATGAGCAGCTTTTCGAGCGGCATGATGTCCGAAAAAGGCGGCTCAGCACTCTGAGCCTGATCGGCTTCGGCACTGCGCTGCGCCCGCGCAATTGTCTGCGCCTCTTCGGCGGAGAGAATCCCCTCTTCGGCAAGCATCACGACCGAAGCCCGATTGATGCGGTTCTGCCACCAGGCCCAGTTTTCGAGACCGGCCTTCTCACTTGTGTGCAGTGGCCGATCACGCCCCCATGGAACGGAAGAAACGATCATACGCACCTCCCTTTTCGCTTTGACTAGGATGCAGTCATCATAGAAAAAAACGGCGCCACAGTTGGATCAAATATGCACATGACAACGCGCATTAATTGCACGCTTATGTTTTGTAAATTCCCATCACCACAGTGTTTTTATGCTTTTCATCAATAAGTTCGTGCAAATATTGCACGATTTTTTGGATATAAAATGCTCTTTTAAAGGGTAATTTCTAGCATCGGGGAAAGTGCTGTGAACGACAAAATGCTGCATCTTGGAAATTGGGAGCTTCTCTTTCTGGTGCTCGACGAAGGTTCCATTGCCCGCGCGGCCGACGAGCGGGGACTCGAGCGCACGCGTCTTTCCCGCCTGATTGCAGCGCTTGAAAAGGAAACGGGGGTCGAGCTCGTCGAGCGCATCGGCCGTCGCCTGATGCCCACGCAGGCGGCGCTCGAAATCCGCCCCAAGGTCGAACCCCTCATTGCGTCGCTGCACAAATCGCTCGAGGATCTGCGGCGCGGTCGCAGCATGGAAAGCGGCAGCATTCGTTTTGGCGCCATGCCCGGATTTCTGCAGACGCAGGTCGTGCCGCTTTTGGCCGAGTTTCAGCAGGCCTACCCGGGCGTGTCGTTCGACGTCATCGGCGACGACGATCCGAGCGCCTTCATGCGCGGTCAGACCGACCTCATGCTCTACTATGGGCCCGTCAACCAGCCGCGACTGGTCGAACACTGGGTCACGCACTCGACCTTCGTGCCCTGTGCTTCTCCCCTGTACCTCAAAGAGCACGGCACTCCCTTGGCTCCGGACGACCTGAGTCGCCACGCCGGCATTCTTTACACGGGTAAGGTGCGACCGCATTCGCAGGTTCTGGAGTTTGCCGGTCAGCAAAAGAGCTTTGGCTGGAAGAGCCAAATCAGCTTCAACAACATTCTTCTGGCCAAAACTGCCTGTCTTGAAGGCTGCGGCATTCTTCTTGACCTGCCGCTGCACCACTGCTTTCGGGAGATTCTCGAGGGCCGCCTGATCCCGTTGTTGGGCGGCTGGCACATTCCCAACCTCGACAACTACATCGCCGCCACCAAGGAGTCGGGGCGTCTGGCACGCGTGCAGCTTTTCATCGACTGGTATATCCGTCGACGCCGGGAAATCGAAGGCGAACAAAAGCGCCGCGTGCAGGAGCGCTACCCCTTCATTGCTGATTATTGAACGCAAAAAAAAGGGCACCTGCTGCGGGTGCCCGATCTGTCGCGTTAACCGCCGAATACCTTTTTAAAAAGGCTCTGCTTGGCGGGTTCGGGGGTCTTCTCTTCTTCGGGAGCGGGCTCCGGATGCACGGGCTCGACCTCGAGCTTTTGCGCGCAGCGATCGAGCGTTTGCGTCAGGCACTGCTGCGTGCGGGATAGCTCCTCGATGTTTTTCAAAAGCGCCTGCACCTGTGTTTCAAGGGCCTGCAGGCGATCTTCGCGGATCTGTTCTTGCTCGCCCTCGGTCTGCTCTTTTTCGCAGAGAGCCTTTTCGATTTTGGCAACTGACTCGGTCACCTGCCCCATGCTGTCCGTAAGGTTTTGACGCACCTGTTCAAGGCGCGAGAGTTCGGCATGATCGGCCAGCGTCTTGTTGGCGTCGGCCTGCTTGTAGGCGCGACGGATTTCAAAGAGGGTCGAAGCCTGTTGCATGAGCGACCACGCAATGCCCGCAACCCACAGCACACCGAAGAAAATAATCAGAATCAGTCCGAGCGGGGCCTGAGATTCCTTAAAAAGGATGTTGACAGGAACGGGTGCCGTAATGCCCTGCCAGTTCAGGATCAGAAACACCGCGACAAAAATACTCAACAGCACCAACACAACGGATCTGACCGTCATTGCATCACTCCTTCAGGCAGCAGACGAAGGCAACCGATCCGGCCGCCTGACCCACCTCAGAGTATCCATTATAAGAGGCCGTCGGCCGCCTCAGTCGTGACGACGGGCTGCGGTGTTAAGATTGCCTCCGTTCAGGGCCCCGCATGGGGCTACGGCAGTTGCGGCACCGGTCGTTCGCCGTCACTGCATCACTACATTGGAGAGCTCCTGTGAAAACCGATCCCAGATTCCCGCGTCTGCACATCGTCGATCATCCCCTGGTGCAGCACAAACTCTCAATCATGCGTCAGAAGGAAACCAGCACCAACGTTTTTCGTCAGTTGCTGCGTGAAATCACCGTCCTCATGGGGTATGAACTCACGCGGGATCTGCCGCTCACGCACCGCCGCATCGAAACGCCGCTCTGTTCCATGCAGGCACCGTCGCTTGCCGGCAAAAAGCAGGTCATCATCCCTGTGCTTCGTGCGGGCCTCGGTATGTGCGACGGTCTTCTTGAACTGATGCCCTCGGCACGCGTCGGTCATATCGGCATGTATCGCGACGAAAACAAACAGCCCGTCGAATACCTCGTGCGTTTGCCCGATCTCACCGATCGTCTGTTCATCATCTGCGATCCGATGCTCGCTACAGGCAACTCGGCCGTGCATGCCGTCGACGTGCTTAAAAAGCGCGGCGTGTCGGGCGACAGCATCAAGTTCCTTGCACTCGTGTCGGCCCCCGAAGGCGTGCAGGTTCTGCAGGATCACCACCCCGACGTCGAAGTCTTCGTGGCCAGTCTTGATCAGCAGCTCAATGAGCACGCCTACATCGTCCCGGGGCTCGGTGACGCAGGCGACCGCCTCTTCGGCACGAAGTAACGCCTACTGAAAAGACCAAACACAGCAACGGCCGGACAGGTGTCCGGCCGTTTTGCTTTTCGGGCCCTCCTCGGGCGGTGCCGCTGCAGCTGCCGCCCGAGATTTTCGTCAGCCTGTCACCGAAGGAATCAGTCCCATCGGAAGCAGCAGGTAGCACAGCCCCGTAATGACGATCACGGCCATGATGTTGAGCCAGATACCTGCGCGGATCATGTCCTGAATCCGAATGCGCCCCGTGCCGAACACCATCGCGTTGGGAGGCGTGCCCACGGGCATCATGAAGGCACAGGAAGCGCCGATCGTGGCACAGACAAGGAGCGACTCGGGATTGAACTTAAGCGAATCGGCCACGACGGACACCAAAGGCATCAACGTTGCCGCCAAAGCCGTGTTGGACGTAAATTCGGACACAAAGACCGCAAGCGTCGTCACGCCGCCGACGATCCCCCATTCGGGGAGCGAGCCGAGCGCCATGCAGACGGCTCCCACGGCATCGGCCACACCCGTCTTCTGAATGGCCGAAGCCATCGTCAGACCGCCGCCGAACAAAAGCAGCACATCCCAGGCAATGCCCTTGGCCGCCGAGTTCCAATCAAGCGCGTGCAGCCCCTTCTTGAGATCCACAGGGATGATGAAGAGCGACAAACCCGCTCCCATGGCGATCACCGTGTCGCTCATGGGCTTGAAGGGCTGCGTGCCGAAGAGCTTGAGAGGACGGATGACGGGACCGAACGTCCACAGCAGTGCGGCGATCACGAAGACGATCAGCACGGTCCATTCGCCGCGCGTGAGTCTGCCGATGGCCTTAAGTTCACCGACCACCCATTCGCGGCCGCCAGGCAGCTCTCCGGGCAGTTCACGGAACAGGAAGTTGACGAGCATGAAGTAGGTGCCGGCCAAAAGCAAGATCACCACGGGCAGGGAAATCTGGAACCAGCCCACGAAGCTCACCACGTCGCCGTAGGTCTGTTCGACAAAACGCACGAAGATGCCGTTGGGGGGCGTACCGATCAGAGTCGCGATACCGCCGAGCGAAGCTCCGTAGGCAATCGACAGGAGCAGACAGACACCGAAATTGCGCTCTGCATTGTCGATCGGCAGATCAGCGCGCGTCGTGCGCACCACGCCCATAAGAGCCAGCGCGATGGGAAGCATCATGGCGGCGGTGGCGGTATTGGACACCCAGGCCGACAGAAAGGCCGTGGCCATCATAATGCCCAGAATGATCTGCTTGGGCTTGGTGCCGACCACACGGATCGTGAGCAGTGCGATGCGGCGGTCAAGCCCCCAGCGGGCAATGCCTGCAGCGATCAAAAAGCCGCCCAAAAAGAGATAAATGGTGCTGTTGGCGTAGTTTTTGAGCGCATCGGCCGCGCTCGAGACGCCGAACAGCGGGAAGCACACGATCGGCAAAAGCGCCGTCACCGCAAGCGGCACGGCTTCGGTGAACCACCAGGCGCCCATCCAGACCACCATGGCCAGGCAGGCGCGTGCTGCATGCGAAAGCGTCGCGGCATTGCCGGCTGCGTTGGTGTACGTCTCAGGAAGGATGAAGTAGACCAACAAGCCCAAAAGGGGCCCGAGCGCCAGGGGCACGAGCTTGGATCTGGGACTAAGCGAGCCGTCTCGATTGCTGTCGTGGGACATAAAAACCTCCCGAAGGTTTTGGGTTTAACCGGTGCACCCGACGGTTTCGGTGCACCGCACTCAAAGGAATTGCACATCCACTCCGGCAGACTGCACCGTCGCCGTCGAAGCGGTTGACAGATCCGCCGACATTGATCCAACACAGACTGTGTTAAGAGTGATTTTTAGATTGATGGTAGTCAAGTACAACTAGGGGCACAAGCGCAATTTATAGGTGTTAATACAATATTTTCATACACCTTTTCACAATGTGAAAAGATTTGCCACACCAATGGGAAAGTCTTTAGGAGACACTGCTCAAGGCTTGCGCGCGAAGAAAAAAGCTCTGCCTCCCGCGTCCAAAGAAAAAAGCGCACCCGCCCAAACGAGCAGATGCGCTTTGTGTCCTTCTTTGAGGATTGAACGGATCGATTACTTGTTGATCGACCAGACGTTCGTCGTGGTGTAGTGCTGCGAAGCGGCAGGCGTACCGGCCAGTTCAGCACCGTTGCTGTAGAAGGTCCAGGCAGTCAGAGACCCGCAGGCGATCATGGCCAGAGCCACCACCACCATGGTCTTGCGCAGACCGTGGGCACGACCCTTGACAACGTCCCACTTGACGGCGAGGCGGTACAGACCGATCATGCCGTGCAGTTCGGTGGCCACGAGGAAGATCAGCGTCCAGATCATGCCGTTGTGGTAGGTGTGAACGCTCGAGAGGTTGGCATCGATCGTCGAGGGAGCCGTAAGCATACCCATGACATGCGGGAACACCATGCCGGTCAGCACGACGGCCGTGCACAGCTGGATGAACCACAGCGAGGTGTCGGAGTGGTGCACGAGAGCCACGTGGCCGCGGATGTCACGGTACTGCTTGTAGGAGGTCGGGAAGCGGCGCAGAGCGCACAGAGCGTGGATGATCACGCACAGCGTGATGACGCCCACGAACACAAAGTGCAGCCAGGTCTGTTCAGCGCCGAAGATGGGACGGCCGCCCGAAATCTGGCACAGATTCCAGAACACGTCCTTGCCGAGCTGGATGGAGCTCGTGAAGGCCATGTGGCAGAAGAGGAACAGGCCGAGGATCAGACCGGTCACGGACTGAGCGACGTCCACGTAGGCAGGCCACTTGCTGGCGCGCTTGGCATCGGTGAGTGCGACACCGGCGATGCATTCACCGCCCGTGGGGGTATGCGCAAACTTGATTTGTTCAGGGGTCGTCATGACATTTTCCTTGAAATGAAATTGGGGTCAGACGGGAGCGCATTAAGTTCTTGTGGGCACCCTCCGTCGCGTGGCGTAATCATGCTCCTTTCAGACTTTCTTAAGTTTGACAAATATCAATAAAGAGACTCTTCAATCCCATAGTTTGCTCAAAAAAAGCACTCTTTTTGAGGGTAATCCCGCAACAAATTCGCAAAAAAATCCATAACCCCTCCCAAAAGAACAGGGTTAACCCTGAATTTTTGTGAAAAATTAGGCCTCGGTTGTCTTTTTGCTCTTTCTGCTGCGGGCCGCAGAAGCTTTGCGCCGGACGCCGGCAGGCTTTACGGCGGGCGCTGCGCCGACCTGCATCGCTTCGGCAAGGCACCTTCCGGTCAAACTTTGGCTGCAGGCCAAAAGTTCGGTGGGCGTTCCTTCAAACACGATCTCGCCGCCGCGAGCTCCCCCTTCGGGCCCGACGTCGACCACCCAGTCGGCCCCCGCCACCACGTCGAGGTTGTGTTCGATCACCACCACCGTGTTGCCTAGATCCGTCAGGCGCCGCAAAACCTTCATGAGGGCGGCAACATCATCAAAGTGCAACCCCGTTGTCGGCTCGTCGAGCACGTAAATGGTTTTGCCGGTGTCGCGTCGGGCCAACTCGTCGGCAAGCTTGATGCGCTGCGCCTCACCGCCTGAGAGCGTGACGGCGCTCTGCCCGAGCCCGATATAGCCGAGCCCCACGTCCGAGAGCGTCTGCAGGCGTCGAGCGATCACCGGTTGCGCGGAGAAAAACTCGAGCGCCTCGTCGACCGTCATATCGAGCACGTCGGCAATCGACTTACCCTTGAATTTGACTTCGAGAGTTTCGCGGTTGAAACGCCGTCCGCGGCAGGTCGGACACGTCACGTACACGGGCGGCAGAATGCCCATTTCAATCTTGGTCTGCCCGTCACCACCGCAGGCTTCACAGCTCCCGCCTTCGGCATTGAAGGAAAAACGCCCCGGACCGTAGCCGCGCTGCTGCGCGGCCGGCGTCTGCGCAAACAGCTCTCGAATGGCCGTCATGACTCCGGTGTAGGTGGCCGGATTCGAGCGGGGCGTGCGACCGATCGGCGACTGATCAACTTCGATGATCTTGTCAAAATAGTCGACTCCCTCGATTTCTTCAAAGGGAAGGGACTCGCACTGCGCGCGGTTAAGGCGCCGCTTCAGATGCGCCGCCAGCGTGTCGTTGACAAGACTCGACTTGCCCGAGCCTGAAACCCCCGTGACCACGCTGAGCGCTCCGACGGGAAAGCGGCAGGTCACATTTTTAAGGTTGTGCCCCGTCGCCCCCTTTAAAACCAATGCGGGCGAAGTAGACGTAAACATTCCCTCGCGGGCCGTGTTGATGATCGTCCGATCGGCGCGGCTCAGCCAGCGTCCGGTACGCGACGCAGGGCATGCGCATACCTCTTCGAGCGTGCCGGCCGCCACTACGCTGCCGCCCTGCACGCCCGCCCCCGGCCCCATGTCGACAATCCAGTCGGCGGCAAGCATCATTTCCGGATCGTGTTCAACGACGATCACGCTGTTGCCGAGGTCCGCAAGCGCCCGCAACGTCTGAATGACCCTGCGCGTGTCGCGCTGATGCAGTCCGATCGTGGGCTCGTCAAGAATATAGGTCACCCCCGTCAGGCCCGCACCAACCTGCCCGGCAAGACGAATGCGCTGCACTTCACCCCCCGAGAGCGTGGCCGCAGGCCGATCAAGGGTGAGGTACCCGAGCCCCACGTTGACGAGGAACCCCACGCGCTTGATCACCTCCTCCAAAAGGGGCGCGGCAATGCAGGCGCGGCGCTCGTCAAAAGAGAGCGTTCTCAGGTGTTCAAGCAGCCGATCGAGCGGCATGGCCAAAAGCTCGAGCATGGTGCTCCTTTTGTCCGGTGTGCCGATGTAGATGTGGGCAACTTCGGAGCGGTGCCGCGCTCCGCCGCAGGCCGAACACGTCATCACGCGCCGCATCACGCGCATGCCGACACGCACGGCTTCGCTGCGCGCACTCTTCCACTGCTTTTCGAGCATCGGAATTGCGCCGGCAAAATCGGAGAGCTCCTGCAACTCGGGCGTCTTTTGGCCGTACATCACAAAGGCCTTCGCCTTTTCGGGCAGCTCGCAAAAAGGCACGTCGAGCGACCAGTCCATGGCAGCAAACACTCGACTGATTTCATCGAAATTATTCTTCTGACTGGGCGTGCAGCCGCATACCGCCCCGCGCCGCAGGCTGATCGCGCCGTCGCGCAGCACAAGATCCGGATCAAACCCCTCAACGGAACCTGCGCCTTCGCAACGCGGACAGGCCCCCAGAGGATTGTTGAACGAAAACATGGCCGGCACGAGATCGGGCATGGTTGCCCCGCACGTCGGACAGCAGTAGCGGGTATGAAAACGGTGCATCACCCCCGTTTGCATATTGAGATAAAAGGCAAGGCCCTCACCCGCCTTGACCGCCGTCTCGAAACTGTCCGCAAGACGTGCTCTCTGAGCGTCGGAACTCTTCAATCGGTCGATGACAAGCTCAATTTCCCAGGCCCCCGCCTTCTCGGCAAGCATTTCGGCGGGAATGTCTTCGAGCGTGTAGATCGTGCCGTCGATGCGCACGCGCGCATAGCCCTTGGCGGCAAACTTTTCGACGGCCGTCCTGAGCGGCATGTCAAAGGGCACACGAGGGTCGCAGAGAATTGCAATGCGCGTCCCTTCGGGCTCGGCCAACACGGCGTCGACCATATCGTGGATGCCGCTCTTAGCTAAAGGCACATCATGCTCGGGGCAATAGGGAACCCCCGCGCGGGCAAACAGAATGCGCAGATAGTCGTTGACTTCGGTCATCGTGCCCACGGTCGAGCGGGCGCCGGCAGGCGCGCTGTGCTGCTCGATGGCAATCGAGGGGGAAAGACCCTCGATAGACTCCACATCGGGCTTGTCGAGCACTTCCATGAAGCGGCGGGCGTAGCTCGACAGACTTTCGGCGTAGCGCCTCTGGCTTTCGGCATAGAGCGTATCGAACGCAATCGAGCTTTTACCCGAGCCCGAAAGCCCGGTAATCACGACGATTTTGCCTCGGGGAATGTCAAGGTCGACATTTTTGAGATTATGGGTGCGGGCACCCCGAATGCGAATGAAGTCCTGCATGAAACTCAACAACAAGAAGCTTTGTGTGCGAAAGCCAAGGAATGCGCTTGGGAGTACACGGATTTGAGGAGCCGCGCCGCGCACTCAAAGAAGTGCCGTATCCACCGCGTCAACAGTCGGACAGGCGGGTGTAGAACACGAACGGCTCTACGGATTCTCGGCATGCGGCGGCCACAATGAGCGAGCAACCGAGGCGAGCGCATTGTAGGGACTGCCCTGAGTGTTTTCAAACCGCCGAACGAGGTTTCTTTTGGTTCGGATTTTCCCGTTTTAGACAGCAAACTGCTTCAGCTCAGCAATATTGAACTGCTCGCATTGGAACAGAAGGCGGAGCATTTCTTGAATTTCAATCCGCAATACCGCACGTACGAAAAGAGGTCCTCGGCGCGGTCGCCGTCCGAACTGTCTTCAGATACGCCTTTGCCGTTGAAACACTCACTGCTTCAGGCGGCCGCCTTAAGATCGAACGCAAACGAGCAGACTAATATTGCGCACGACTTTTTTTGGCGTCCTCGTAATGACCAATGCTTCATACACCTCGGGCCGTCCTCGCGGCGTCGGTTCCCGCTTTCTGCCTCAGGAGCGCCTGAGCACCCTTTCGCTGGGCGGAATCTTTGCGCTGCGCATGCTCGGGCTCTTTCTGATTCTTCCTGTGTTTTCCCTCTGGGCGCGCACACTGCCGGGCGGGGATGATGCCTTTTTGGTCGGACTCGCGTTCGGCATCTACGGTCTCACACAGGGGATTTTGCAGATTCCCTTCGGTGCGGCGAGCGACACGTACGGGCGCAAACGCGTCATCGTTATCGGCCTTCTTCTCTTTGTCGCCGGAAGTGTTCTGGCAGCCCTGTCCCCCGACATCTGGTGGGTGATGGCAGGGCGCGCGCTGCAGGGCGCGGGCGCCGTCTCGGCTGCCGTCACGGCCATGCTCTCGGACAGCGTGCGCGACCGCGTGCTTACCAAAGCCATGGCGGTCGTGGGCGCCTCCATTGGCCTCACGTTTGCCTTTTCGCTTGTCGTCTCGCCCGTGCTGTCGCACTACATCGGCGTGAGCGGCCTTTTCTGGCTGACGGCAGCCCTGAGCGCCGCGGCCATCGGCGTGACGATTTTTGTTGTGCCCGACGCACCGGTGCGCCGCGTGCAGGCCACGCAGACGATGCAGGAAAGTAAGCGCGACGTCATCCTCAACCCGCAGCTCTTTTTGCTCAATCTGGGCGTCTTTAATCTGCATGTGGCGCTGATGGCTCTTTTTGTCGTCATTCCCCAGAAACTGGCCGACTTCGGCTTTGCCATGAACACGCACTGGATGGTGTATCTGCCCGCCATCGCGCTTTCCTTCGGCGTCATGATGCCCGCCATCCGCCGCGCCGAAGCCGCAGGACGCATGAAGGCGCTCTTTTTGTACTCCATCACGATTTTGGCCCTCACCTTTGTCGCGTTTGAATTATTTGCCTCGCACTGGCTTGTTGTCGAAGTCCTGCTTTTGGTATTCTTCTGCGGGTTCAATATCCTTGAAGCTTCCCTGCCGTCGTTGGTTTCCAGAACGGCTCCGGCCCAGCATAAAGGACTGGCTCTCGGGGTGTACAACACCACTCAGTCTCTGGGACTTTTTGTCGGCGGTGCCGCAGGGGGATGGCTTTTCGGCCGTGCCGGAGAAGCCGGGGTGTATTTTTTCTGCGCAGCCCTGATGCTTGTCTGGGCAATGGCCGCATTGAAAATGCAGCCCCCCGCTCCTCGCCAAAGCGGGCAGGAAGTCAATCTGGGATAAGGGGACAGTTTATTTTTTTGGTGATTTGAGTTTTTATCATGGCTTCTGTTAACAAGGTTATTCTGCTCGGCAACCTCGGCCGGGATCCCGAAACGCGCTACACCGCCGACGGCGGCACTGCGATCTGCAATATCGCCGTTGCCACTTCCCGCCGCTACAAGAACAGTCAGGGCGAACTGCAGGAAGAAACCGAATGGCACCGCGTGGTCTTCTTCGGCCGTCAGGCTGAAGTGGCCCAGACCTACCTGCGCAAGGGCAATCCCGTCTACATCGAAGGCCGTCTGCGTACGCGCCGCTGGCAGGATCAGGAAGGCAAAGACCGCTACCAGACCGAAATCATCTGCGAAACCATGCAGTTGCTCGGCTCGCGCAATCAGAGTTCGCAGCACTCGGGCGATGACTCGTTCGAGCAGAGCTACCAGCCGCGTCCGCAGTCGCGTCCGGCTCCCGTCGCCCGCCCCGTGCAGAGCGCGCCGCAGTCGGTGACGCCCGATACGATCGCCGACGATGATGTTCCGTTCTAATCGGGCATCCTGCAGCTTTTAACTAAAACGGGAAGTGCACCGCCGCATTTCCCGTTTTTTGTTGCATCTCCGATGCGCGCGCCTTATTCGTGTCGCACA
This sequence comes from uncultured Sutterella sp., assembly GCA_945834535.1. Taxonomy (GTDB): domain Bacteria; phylum Pseudomonadota; class Gammaproteobacteria; order Burkholderiales; family Burkholderiaceae_F; genus Duodenibacillus. The sequence continues at coordinate 22,612 of CAMAHM010000002.1, forward strand.
GCTTCAATCGGATCGAGGGCCGCGGCCCTTCTGGCCGGGAAAAAGCCGAAGACGATCCCCGTAAAGGCGGCAAAACCGAAGCTGATCATGTTGATCGCAGGATCGAACTCAAAGGGCACGGCCATGGCCGATGTCAATCCCCAGGACGCGGCCAGGGCAATCACGATACCCAGCAGCCCCCCCATGCAGCCCAGCACCACCGCCTCGATCAAAAACTGCATGAGCACCTCGCGGGCCGTCGCACCGATGGCCATGCGAACACCGATTTCGCGCGTGCGCTCGGTTACGGATACGAGCATGATGTTCATGATGCCGATACCGCCCACAAGAAGACTCACGGCGGCCACAGCCCCTAAAAGCCCGGTCATGACCTTCGTTGTGGAGGCCACCTTTTCGGCCACTTCGGCCGTATCGAGAATGCTGAAGTTGTCTTCGTCGCCCGAAGAAAGTGAACGGCGCTCACGCATCAGTTGGCGAATCGAAGTCTTGAGATGCTCTCGATCGCTCTGCGGGTCCATGCCGATCAGAATCATGTTGACGCGGTCCTTGCCGACAAGTCGCCTTGCCACCGTTTGAAAAGGCAGCACGACAAGATCGTCCTGATCTCCCCCCATGGCGCCGGTCCCCTTTTCCTCGAGCACGCCGATGATGCGGCAGGAAAATTTCTTGACGCGCAGCATCTGTCCGAGCGCATTGCCGTCACCGAAGAGTTCGCGCACAACAGTGCGCCCGACCACGCACACCGCGGCGCCGGACGTTTCCTCGGCAGCCTCAAAAAGCCGCCCCTGCGCAAGTTTGCGGTTGTCGATCGTAAAGTAGGCGTTGCTCGTACCCACCGCACTCGTCGACCAGTTGCGGCCGTTGGCCACCACGACGGTGCTGCGGCTCAGCTGCGGAGCTGCACTTTCAACCCCGGCCAGCTGTCCGGTGAGCGCGTCGATGTCCGAGAGCTTGAATGCGGGCGCACCGGCCGATCCGCCCGGCCCCATGCGCTGTCCGGGGCGCAGCATCAGCTGATTGCTGCCGAAGCTTTCGATCTGCTGACGCACGGCCGTGGTCGCACCGTTGCCGAGCGTCACCATGGTAATCACCGCCGCCACGCCGATGACGATGCCGAGCACCGTCAGCAGCGAGCGCATGGGATTGCGCCAAATCTGACGAAAAGCGAGCAATAGAGCGTTGGCAAACATTCCTATCGTCCCTGTTGCAAAGTATCCGAATCAATGCGGCCGTCGACGCAGCGCACGCAGCGGCGCGCGTACACGGCCATGTCGGGTTCGTGCGTCACCAGCACAACCGTAATGGCCTCTTCCCTGTTGAGGTCCGTGAGAAGCTGCATGATTTCCACACTGCGCTGTGAATCCAGGCTCCCCGTGGGCTCATCGGCCAAAAGCAGCAAAGGCTTGGTCACGAGCGCGCGGGCAATGGCCACTCGCTGCTGCTGACCGCCCGACAGCTCCGCAGGCGTATGGTGCTCCCACGCCGCCAATCCCACGCGATCGAGCGCGGCGCGCGCCAGACGGTGACGTTCGGCCGCAGGAACGCCTCGGTACAGCAAAGGGAGCTCCACGTTTTCAAGCGCCGTCGTACGGGCTAAAAGATTGAAGCCCTGAAACACAAACCCCATGTAGCGGCGACGCAGCAGCGCCCGCTCGTCGCGCGTGAGCTTTTCAACGTGCAGTCCCTTAAAGAGATATTCACCGCGACTCGGACTGTCCAGAGCGCCGATGATGTTCATCATCGTCGACTTGCCCGACCCCGAAGGGCCCATGATGGCCACGAATTCCCCCTGCCGAATCTGCAGATCAACCCCCTTAAGTGCTTCAAAGGAGGCTTCGCCCGTGCCGTAGCGCTTGCCGATTTGTTTAAATTCGATGAGCGTCCCGTCCTCGACGGGAGGCGTCCCTTGAAGTGTCTGCATGCCTATCTCGCCCCAACCAGTTAATTAGCACTGTTATCTGCCGTCACGGACGGGCCTTGAGCTGATCGACGATCACCTTGTCGCCTTCCTTAAAGTCCGACGACACGATTTCGGTCATGCGCCCGTCGGTAAGTCCCGTCACAACCTTGCGCGGCTGCGCGCGGCCGTCCTCGCCCACCACGTAAACGGTCTGCGTGCGCTCGCTTTGATTGAGCGAGAGCTGCTTGCCGCTCTTGCGCCCCTTGGACCGCATGGGCGGCATCATCGCCGAGACGGCCACGCCGCCCGAAGCGGCCTGCTCGCGCGGCTGAAAGCGCAGAGCCGTGTTGGGCACCAGAAGCACGTTCTTCTTGGCGGCCGTTTCGATGGTCGCAGTGGCCGTCATCCCGGGGCGCAGCGCAAGTTGCGGGTTCTTGACCATCAGGTAGGTTGCATAAGTCACCACATTGTCGCTCGAGTCGGTGGCTCCGAAGGCGATCTTCGTCAGATCGGCTTTAAAGTGCTTGTTGGGATAGCTGGCCACGGTAAAGCTCGCCTTCTGCCCTTCGTGTACCTGCCCGACGTCGGCTTCGTCAACATCGACCAAAAGCTCAAGTTCACGCAGATCGGTTGCCACCGTCAGAAGTTCCACGGCCTGCAAACTGGCGGCCACGGCGTAGCCGGGCTCAACCGAGCGTGCAAGCACCACGCCGTCCACGGGACTCTTGATGCTTGCCTTGGACAGATCGGTGCGGCGCGTCTGAAGCGTTGCCTCGGCGTCTTCGATCGCGGCCTTGGCCGACAGCACACCGGCTTTTGCCTTAAGTACGGTCGCCTTCTGCACATCGAGTTCGGTGCGCGAGGGAAGCTGTCCGCCCGACGACTTATTGAGCTCCTCGTAGCGGCGCATCTTGGCGTTGGCTTCAACAAGCGTTGCCTCGGCCTGCGCAAGCGAAGCCTTGGCGCTCGAAAGGGCCGCCTGAGCCTGGTTGACGCTGGCACTCAGCTTGGCCTTGTCGAGTTCGATCAGCGTGTCGCCCGCCTTGACGGGGCTATTGACGTCCACGAGCACCGACTGCACGATGCCCGACAGTTCGCTGCCGATGCTCACTGTGCGCACGGGGTTGAGCGTGCCGTTGGCCGTCACCGTAACGCGAATGTCGCCGCGCTCGAGTGCTTCGGTGCGGTAGGCGGGCGCCTTGCCCGCTCCAGTTCCGGTCAGATACCAGCCCGCGGCCCCGACGAGCGCGAGGGCGACAAGCGCTCCGCAAATCTTGACCTTGAGCGAAACGCCGCTGCCGCTTTTGAGATCATCCTTGGTAAGAGTGGAGTTTTGAGACATCTTGATTCCTTAGGAGCCCGAAACGCGGCTCTGCTTGGGCGCTTCGGTGCGCGCCAGTTCGTCGGCAATTTCCTCAGTAGGCTTCCAGCCGCCTCCGAGAGCGCGGTAAAGCGTGATGAGACCGTTGGCAAGATCAGCCTTGTTGCTCTGATAATCCTCGCGGGCCGACAGAAGCGTGCGCTGCGTGTTGAGCACCGTCTGATAATCAACGAGCCCGGCGCGGTACTGCTGCATGGCCAAATCGGCCGCCGTTTCAGCCGAAGTGCGGGCCAACGCGAGAGCATCTTCCCGTGTCTGCGCCGTGCGGATGGCAGTGAGCGCATTTTCCGTTTCTTCCAATGCGCCTACAAGAGTGGCTGTGTACTGCGCCCGCGCCTTGTCCAGAGCCGCCAGTTTCTGCTCGGTGGCGCTCACCTGCTCGCCCCAATTCAAAAGCGGCATGGAAAGTGCTCCGATCAGCGTCACAAGTCCCGTGCCCGAAGCCCCCAAAGCGCTGACGGTGGCCGCCTGCGTGCCGAGGTTGCCCGAAATGGAGAGCTGCGGAAACCACTGCGAGCGGGCCTGATAGACGCGCTCGCTCGCGGCTGCCAGACTCATCTGCGCGGCCCGCATGTCGGGGCGCTGTCTGAGTGTGTCGGCGGGCAGCGCCACGGCAAGCGTCATCGGCGCCGAGGGCACCGTATCGACTGCCGTGAGGTGGATGTCGGCGGCCGACTGCCCCGTCAGACGGGCCAGGGCGTTGCGGTACTTGGCGATCGACTGATCCATCAGCGGAATCGAAGCTCTGGCCTGCTGCATATTGCTGACGGCCTGCTCGAGTTCGGTGCGGTCCGTGAGTCCTGCCTCATTGTTCCAGCGCGCAATTTCAAGCGCCCGACGGTAGTTGTCGAGGGTCTTTTCGGCAATTTCTTTTTTGACGCGGGCCAAAGCCAGAGCCACATAGTTCTGCGCCACTTCGCCGGCCACAAGAATGCGGGTATCTTCGAGCGTCAGATGCGCGGCCATCGCTTCATGGCGCGCGGCGCGCTTGGCGGCAATATTGCCGCCCGCCAATGAAAGGCTCCAGTTGTAGGACGCCCCGGCCTGATAGCTTTCCGTCGTGCGGTTGTTCGTACGCGTGCTCGAGCCCCTGGCCGACAGGTCGAGCGTCGGAAAGAGCGCGGCCGTCGCTTCGTCGGCAAGAGCCGCAGCACTGCGCAGATTGGCAAGCGCGGTCAGAATGTCGGTATTGGCCCGATCGGCTTGTTCGATGAGTGCGGTGAGCTCGGGGTTGTGCCACGCCTGCCACCAGTCGGCAGCCCCGTGCGGCACGCTCTCGAGCACCGGAACATCGGCCACCCACGACTGCGGTGTGATCGACTCCTGCTGCGCGAGAAATGCGTCGTTGCCCGCGCAGCCCGTCAAGAGGGCTGCCGAAAGGGCGCAGAGCATGCATTGAACCTTTTTTTTCGTCATGGTCGATAAGGTTGCAAAGAAGGCCTGCGGACAAACAGACGGGCCGCAGGTAGCTGAGGCAAAAATTTCCCGTCTTTTGGCAGAACTTATTTTCCGCCGACAGCGAGCCGACAGGCATGCCGCGGCAGGCAAACTTTTGTTAAGAGAAGTGTGCGTGTGCTACGGCTCGGCGCCGTGCGCACCCTTAAAGCGGCGATTGTGCCATGATTACGGGGCCTGCAGGCGCATCGAACCTCTTGAGGTGACGGTTCGCGCCGCACTCTTTCGGAGCATTGCCATTTCCTGCATTCTTTGCGTATGTACACACGTCCCCCGAAGATTTTGATCATTGACGACGACGTCGATCTCGTCACTTTGCTTGTCGACTATCTGACGCTGGAAAATTTTGCCGTCACGCCCGCTCATACGGGGGTGGCCGGCATCGCCGCCATGTCACGCGAAGAGTTTGATCTCGTCATTTTGGACGTCATGATGCCCGGCATTCCCGGTACGGAAGTGCTGCAAAACATCCGCGAACGCTGGAAGACACCCGTGTTGATGCTCACGGCCAAGGGCGACCCCGTGGACCGCATTTTGGGGCTTGAGCTGGGCGCCGACGACTATGTCCCCAAGCCCTGCTCCCCGCGTGAACTCGTGGCCCGCATTCGCGCCATCCTGCGCCGCACGGCCACCAAGGAAACGGGCGGCCCCGTGCAGGTCGGCAAACTGTCGATCGATCTGTCGCAGCGTCGAGCGAGCTATGGCGGGCAGATTATTCCTCTTACGGGCACGGAATTGGCGCTTATCGAAATGTTGGCGCACAGCGTCGGGCAACCCGTTGCCAAAGCAAGCATCTACCCGCGCATTCTCGGCCGCCCCATGGGGCGGTACGACCGGGCCATCGACGTGCACGTGAGTTCCATCCGACACAAGCTCGCGCAGGTTGCGGGCAATGATCTTGCCATCGAGAGCGTGCGCGGCGTCGGCTACCAGCTTGTCGTGCATGCGACCGAGTAACCGCAGCGGACCGCGCAATGCTCAAGCACCTGTCGGGCAGCATCTTCTGGAAGATCTTCGTCGGTTTCTGGGTCACGATTCTCATCGTGACCGCGCTGGCCTGGTCGATTTCCGCCGACTGGCACGAGGCGCCGCAAAACTACGGCGCCATTGAAAAGGGGCCCGACGCGCAGCGCGCCGTCAACAACGCGCTGATGATCGCCCGCTGGAACGGCACTGCCGGTCTCATCGATTGGCTCAAGGATTCCAAGAGCAACCGCATCCCCGAAGTGTTTGCGCTCGACGCCCAAGGGCGTGAGATCACTGGACGCACTGTGCCCGATCGGGCGCTTTCCGAATACGCGCGTCTGGTGCCGAGCATCGACGCCGTCACCGAGGCACTTCCGACCGGCAGAGGCCGGCACCGTCACCGAATGCTGCGTACGTTGGACGAAGGGGTTTACGTCATGCATCTGCCCGAAACGGGCTGGGTGCGTTTTTTTGCTGTCCGCACGGACGTTCCTGCCACGCGTTTTTTGGCTGCGCTCTGGCGCACGCCCTGGTGGGTCTATCTGACGCTGATGCTCGCCTCGACCACGGCAGTAGCCGGACTCATGGCCTGGCGATTGTCCAAACCTGTGCGCAAGCTCAACTGGGCCATGCAGAAGGTGGGCGAAGGCAACTTCAATATCCGCATCGCTTCTGAAGTGGGCCGCTCAAACGACGAAATCGCATCGCTTGCCCGGCGCTTCGATGAGATGACCGCACGCATCGACGGTCTTGTGGCCCGACAAAAGAGGCTTTTCCACGATGTCAGCCACGAATTAAGAAGTCCTCTGGCACGCATGACGGTGGCGCTTGAACTTGCCGAACGCGATCCGACCAAGCTTACGGCGCTCACGCCGCGTCTGACACAGGAAATCGGCAATCTGGACGCCTTGGTGGACGAACTTCTCACCTACGCACGTCTGGACGACAACACGCCCCTCAAAAAGGAAAGAGTCGAGCTCACGGGCCTGCTTGAATCGGTCGTCGAAGACGCCGACTTTGAAGGATCGTCGCGCAATGTGCGCGTCACGCTTAAAGCCCCCTCTCCCATTTGGATTGAGGCGCAGATCGACACGCTCTTGAGGGCCGTGGAAAATCTCATCCGCAACGCCCTGCGTTTTACGCCCGAAGGCGAGACGGTCCGCGTGCACGCCTGTGAGTGCAACGGGACCATCACGATCACGGTCACCGACGCAGGCCCCGGCATCCCCGAAGAAGACCTCAGGAGCATGTTCGATCCCTTCGTACGGGGAAAGGATCAGGCCACGGGCAGCGGGTTCGGTCTGGGGCTGGCGATCGCCCGACGCGCCGTGCAGCGTCACGGCGGCTCTCTGACGGCCGCCAATGTCGCACCGCACGGTCTTCGGATGACGATCGAGCTGCCGGCCGCCGACAAAAAACTTAATTCTTAAGCAGCGCCAGCACTTCGTCGTGCACACCGCCCGCCGTGCACACAGCCGACAGTTCTGTGAGCGGATTGCCGCCCGAAACGGACGTAATGCACCCGCCCGCGCCTTCGACGACCGGAATCAGTGCCGCCAGATCCCAGTACGACAGGTCTGGATCGATCATGATGTCAGCGCCGCCCGAGGCCACGGCAAAGTAGCCGAAGCAGTCGCCCATGGTGCGATACAGGCGCACTCGGTCGATGACGGACTGCATCTGACTGCCGCCTTTTTGCTCGGGCGTTGTCCAATGACTGGTGGTGAGCAGTGTTGCCTGAGAAAGCGCATGGCACGCGCGCACGTGCAGCGGGCGAGAAAAAGCGCCCAGACCGTTGTCGACCGTCATAAACGTTCCGGCCGACGAACCGATCACGCGCACGCCGGCCGCCGCGTGACTGATGCTCGATAGGATGGGACGAAAGCCCTGCCCGTCGTCGCGCTCCAAGGCAATAAGCGTGCCGAACAAAAAGGAGTGCGTGATAAAGCTGCGCGTGCCGTCGATCGGATCGAGAATCCATCGGTAGCGCACGGCCCCCTCACCGGCCTCCTTGATGCCGTACTCCTCGCCGTAAATACCGTGTTCGGGGAAGCGTTCTTCGATCATGGCGCGCATTTTTTCTTCGGCCCCTTTGTCGGCGGCCGTCACCGGCGTGCCGTTGGCCTTGTCGACAATGGCGATGTCGCGCAGAAAATAGCGGCCGATGACGCCGAAGGCCGCATCAATGAGCTCTTTGAGAAAAGGCTTGTAAAGAGCACTTTCGGCGTCCGTGATGGGCGCGGTATAGGTCGGATAAGTCACTGTTTCTTTTCCCATGTGGTTTCATCTGCGGCCCCGAGGGGAGCCGCACTCTGCGCATTGTAGGCGCGATGCGGCCGCAACAAGGCTCGTCGACTAGTTGAAATTACCGAGGCGAAGGGAGCAAAATAGTCGAACGTATTTTTTTGCACAACAACGGAGCACCCTATGTCCAACTACCTGACGGAAAACCTTCGTACTGTAGCCTTGGTCGGCCATGGCGCCAGCGGCAAAACCAGTTTGATCGAAGCGATGCTGACGCGTGCCGGCGCAATCGCCGAGCCCGGCTCCGTTGAACGCGGCAACACCGTGTGCGACAACGACCCGCAGGAAAAGGCCGCCGGCCACTCGCTGCGCATGGCCGTTGCACACATCGACACCGCCATGCCCGACCTGACGCCCGTGCGCATTCACGTGCTCGACACCCCCGGGAACCCCGACTATGTCGGTCAGGCCCTGTCTTCGCTTGACGCCGTCAAATCCGTGGCCGTCGTGATCGACGCCACCAAGGGCATTGAACTCATGACCCGCCGCATGATGCAGTGGGCCGAAGAACGCGGTCTGTGCCGCGTCATCGTGATCAACAAGATCGACGCGCCCGATGTGGATCTGGCCGGTCTTCTTGAAGAAATTCAGGAAACCTTCGGCGACGCCTGTCTGCCGATCAACCTGCCCACCAAGGGTGCAACCCGCGTGATCGACTGCTTTGACCGCGACGAAGGCGAAGCCGACATCATGACCGTGCCCGACGTGCACCGCGCCTTTATTGAACGCGTGGTGGAAGTCGACGACGAAACGATGGAACGCTACCTTGAAGAGGGCAGCGCCGATCCTTCGACTCTGCACGCCCCCATCACCAAGGCTCTGCGTGAAGGCCACATCATTCCCGTGTGCTTCTGCTCGGCTAAGAAGCTCATCGGTATCCGCGACTTCATGAAGGTCATCATCCGTCACCTTCCGTCGCCCGCCGAAGCCAACGACGCCCGTTTTGTGGACGCCGAGGGCAACCCCGTCATCACTCAGCCGAGCAAGGATCTGCCCGTTGTTGCGCACGTCTTTAAGGTTGTCAGCGACCCGTTCGTGGGCAAGATCGGCGTCTTCCGCGTGCATCAGGGCCGCATCACGGCCGGCACCACGCTGTACGTCAACGACATCAAAAAGCCCATCAAGGTCGCCCGTCCCCTGCTGCTGCAGGGCAAGAACGCCACGGAAACCGACGAACTGCATCCCGGCGACATCGGTGCCCTCAATAAGATCGATGAACTCACCTACGGCTGCATCCTGCATTCCGAACCCGAAGTGAACGGTCTGCACATGACTCCGCTGCCCTTCCCCAAGCCCATGTTCGGTCTGGCGATTGCCCCCGCCCGCCGCGGTGACGAAGGCCGTATGGGTGAAGTGCTCTCCAAGATGCTCGCCGAAGATCCGACGCTCAACGTCGAACACGACACCGTGCTCAACGAAACCGTGCTGCGCGGTCTGACGGAAATGCATGTGCGCACCGTTCTTGAACGCATGAAGGATCAGTTCAAGCTCGAAGTGGTGACCTCCAACCCGAGCGTGCCGTACCGTGAAACCATTTCGGCACCTGCCGAAGGTCATGCCCGCCACAAGAAGCAGACGGGCGGCGCCGGTCAGTTCGGCGAGGTCTACCTGCGTGTCGAACCGCTCGAACGCGGCCAGGGCTTTGAATTCGTCGACCAGGTCAAGGGCGGTGCGATTCCCTACAACCTGATTCCGGCCGTGGAAAAGGGCGTGCGCGAAGTGCTCGATTCGGGCTTTGTCGCCGGCTACCCGATTCAGGACATCCGCGTCGTGGTGTACGACGGCAAGTACCACCCGGTCGACTCCAAGGAAGTCGCCTTCGTGGCTGCCGGCCGCAAGGCACTGCTCGACGCCCTTGAAAAGGCGCGCGCTCAGGTGCTCGAACCGATCGTCGAACTGCTGATCACCGCCCCCGACAGCTACATGGGCGACATCTCGGGCGACCTCGCTAGCCGCCGCGGTCAGATCATCGGTACCGAAAATCTCACGGGCGGTCTGATGGAAATCCGCGCCACGGCGCCGCTCTCTGAACTCGACGGCTACGCCTCGCGCCTGCACGCCATCACGCAGGGCTCGGGTGCCTACACGATGGATTTGTCCGGCTATCAGGCCGTGCCCGCTCAAAAGCAGGCCGAACTTGCCGGTAAGTTCCAGCGCAAGGCCGAAGAAGACTAACCGCTGCCCGCTTGCGAACCGACTCTTTCGGGTCGGTTCGGCGGCAGAATCAAAAAAGCTCCGCAGAGATCGTCTTCGGAGCTTTTTCGTTTGGCTTAATTTTCAAGGCGAATGGTCACGGGGCCGTCGTTGACAAGCGCTACCTGCATGTGGGCGCCGAACTGTCCCGTCTGCACCTCAAGCCCCGATCGACGGCACTCGTCGACAAAGGCCTCGTAGCAGGCACGCCCCAGATCGGGCGGCGCGGCCGGCGAAAAGCTCGGCCGATTGCCGCTGCGGGTGTCGGCCGCCAGTGTGAACTGCGACACCAGCAGCAGTGCGCCGCCGATATCTCTGACCGACAGATTCATCTTGCCCGCGTCGTCCGTAAAGACGCGGTAGCGCATAAGTTTCTGCGCCAATTCACGCGCCTTTTGTTCAGTGTCTTCGCGCACGGCACACACAAGCACCATGAGGCCGGCGCCGATGCGGCCGATGCACTGCTCCTCGACCGTCACCGAGGCGCTTGAAACTCTCTGCAGCAGCGCGATCACTTCACGGTCACCTTCGCCCAACGGCGCTTGCCGACCTGCACGACGTAGGTGCCGGCACCGAGCTTGAGTCCCTTGTCGGAGATCTTCTCGCCGCCGATCTTCACACCGCCCTGCTCGATGTTGCGGTTGGCTTCACCGTTGGAGGGCACGAGACCGGCCTGCTTGAGCATGTGAGCGATGCCGATGCGGCCGTCTTCGGCGGCCTGCACCGTCACTTCCGGAATATCGCTCGGCACGGCGCCCTGACGGAAGCGGGCGTTGAACTCGGCTTCGGCAGCCTCGGCCGCAGCCGCGTTGTGGAAGCGGGCAATGATTTCCTTGGCAAGAAGCACCTTGATGTCGCGGGGATTGCGCCCCTGCGCGCATTCGGCCTTGAAGGCGGCGATTTCGGCGTTGGTGCGCAAGCTGACGAGGTCGTACCAGTTCCACATCAGATCGTCCGAGATGCTCATCACCTTGCCGAACATGGCGTCGGGCGTTTCGGTGATGCCGATGTAGTTGTTCTTGGACTTGCTCATCTTGTTGACGCCGTCCAAACCAACCAAAAGCGGCATCGTCAGGATGCACTGGCTTTCCTGACCGTATTGGCGCTGCAGTTCGCGGCCAACGAGAAGGTTGAAACGCTGGTCGGAGCCGCCGAGCTCAAGGTCGCTTTCGAGCGCCACCGAGTCGTATCCCTGCATCAGCGGGTAGATAAGTTCGTGCATGGCGATCGGTGCCTGTTCGGCGTAACGCTTGGCAAAGTCGTCGCGCTCAAGCAGTCGGGCGAGCGTGTAGCGGCTTGCAAGGCGAATGAGGCCGACGGAACCGAGCGAATTGTTCCACTCGGAGTTGTAGCGCACCTCGGTTTTGGAGAGATCGAGCACAAGACCGGCCTGCGCAAGATAGGTCTCGGCATTGATCTTGATCTGTTCGGGCGACAGGGGCGGACGCGTGATGTTGCGTCCCGACGGATCGCCGATGGCGGCCGTGAAGTCGCCGATCAGGAAAATCACGGTGTGACCGAGATCCTGCAGCTGACGGAGCTTATTGAGTACCACCGTGTGACCGATGTGAATGTCGGGCGCAGTGGGATCGAGGCCGAGCTTGCAGCGCAGGGGCTTGCCTGTTGCCTTGGAGCGAGCGAGCTTTTGCTCAAGCTCGCTTTCAATCAAAAGGGTGTCGACACCGCGGCGGATCGTATCCATCGCCTCAACAATGTCGGGCGTGATTTCGTATTTGGGCAGAGCCTCGCTCTTTTGCTGTTCTGCAGACATGATTTGCATCCGAAAATAAAAAAGACGCACGCAACCGTCCCTCCGGGGGAAACGTCCTGGAGAGCGGCAACTCAATCGTGCGAAAGTGCCCGTGATTCTAGCAACAAAGGCTCCCCGCTCCGAATCTCGGCTGCAATTGCCGCCCTGCGGCCTCCCTCACGACCGTCAACGGAACCTCTTCCTCACGGTAAAATAGTTCTTTGGTTTCACACATTGTATTTTTCCATGCCGTCTCAGCAGCTTATCGGCAAACAGATCCGCAAACTCGGCCGAACCGTTCTGGAACTCAAGCACTCGCGGCGCCTGTCGGGCGCCTCTGCGGGCAGCGGTGCGCGCCCGTATCTGGCGGCCTTTGCGCTTTTTTTTGCCGTGCCTCTGGCAGGCATGGCTGCGTTGTACCTGTCGGTACCCGATGAGACGCTCACCTCCACTCCCAACAGACACCTGACGAGCGTCACCGTGCGTCTGCCCGACCTGCGCGGTCAGCTGTATTCCGAAAACGTTGCCTACGAGCCCGTGACGCACGAAACCCTCACTCGCGACGCCGACACTCTTACCTCGGTTTTTGCCCGTTTGGGCATTCGCGACACCGCTGCTCGGCGCTTTATTGAACAAAGTGAAGCGGCTGCCGATCTGACGGCTCCTGCGCCCGGGCGCTTTGTGACCGCCTCGATCGACGAAAAGGGACAACTTCTGGAACTGTCGTTTTACATCGACAGTGACGTGATCGACGAAGGGCGCCGTGTGCGGGTGCGTCGCACCTCCGACGGTTTTACCTGCGAGCAGAGCGCTTTTGACTATGCCGTGGAACTTGCCATGGTAAACGGACGCGTGCGTACGGGCGTTGAAAAGAGTCTGAGCGAGAACGGCGTCCCCGGCTCGGTTGTTGCCCAGATGCACTCGGCCTTTGACTACGACCGAGACGTCGTGGCGCGTCTTGAGCCCGGCGACACCTATCGACTCATTTATGAAAAGAAGTACGCCCAGGGAAGCTTCGTGCGTTACGGGCGACTTCTTGCCATGCAGCTTGAGCACGGCGGACGAACCACGGAACTTTTCTGGTTCAAAAACGACGACGAAGGCGGCAACTACTACACCGCCGACGGACACATCTCGCGCCGCACGTTCATGCGCGTGCCGCTTGACGTCAAGAGTGTGAGCTCTGAATTTTCGCCGATGAGAAAGCACCCGGTGACGGGCGTCATACGCCCGCACTACGGCACGGACTTTCGTGCCCCCTGGGGCGCCATCGTGCGCGCGGCCGCCGACGGCGTCGTAGACTTTGCCGGCGTCGGCACGGGCTACGGCAACTACATCCGCATCCTGCACGGCAATGAAATTCTGACGCTGTACGCACACCTGTCTTCGATCGATCCGGCTGTCAAAAAAGGCGCCGTCGTCAAGCGGGGCACCATCATCGGCCGCGTGGGACAGACGGGGCTCGCTACGGGGCCGCACCTGCACTATGAACTCAAGTTCGACGGCGAGCAGATCAACCCAATGACGGTGCGCCTGCCCGAAAGGCCAACCCTGTCCCCCTACCGCTTTGCGCAGATGGAAGTATTGGTGGCGCCGCTGCGGGCCAAACTTGCCCTTTTGGCTCGTTCCGAAGAACCCGCATCGACGCAAACGGTCAACACCGCCGCGCTCACCCCGTCCTCGGCAAACTGAGCCACAAACGGCCGCCGACAGACGGTTGCAGCGACCGCGCTATACTTTCCCGTCAGCGGCCCGTGGGCGTGCTTTGAGCGCTCTGCCGCACCCGTTTTTCCTGCTTTTTTTTGTGAATTGGAGTTGACCCCATGCCCAAAACCATCACCGTGGGCCTGATGTCCGGTACCAGTCTTGACGGCGTCGATGCCGTCGCCGTGGATTTTGGCGGCAACACGCCGCATTTTTTGGGGCACTATCACACCGAATTTCCCGCGCAGCTGCGCGAAGAGCTGCTTTCGCTCACGTCGAGCGGCAACAATGAAATCGACCGCATGGGCGCGGCGTCCGTGACACTGGCCAAGCTTTACTCGCACACCATCGACGAGCTGCTCAACACCGCCGACATCGGCCGCAAGGACGTGCTGTGCGCCGGTGTGCACGGCCAGACGATCCGCCATCGCCCGGAGCAGGGCTGGACGCTGCAACTCAACAATCCGGCACTCATCGCCGAACTCTCGGGCCTTGACATTGTTGCCGACTTCCGCACTCGCGATATTGCCGCGGGCGGCGAAGGCGCTCCTCTCGTGCCCGCCTTCCATCGTCAGGTCTTCATGGGACAGGTGGCCCGTTCGGTCGTCAACATCGGCGGTATTTCGAACATCACGTTCCTGCCCGCCCGGCGCGCCTACGGCAAGATCACCGGCTTTGATTGCGGTCCGGGCAATATCCTTTTGGATGCCTGGTGCCAAAAGCACATCAGCCGCGCCTTCGATACCAACGGCGCCTGGGGTGCCACCGGCACGGTGCAGGAAGGCCTGCTCGAGCGTCTGCTTGCCGATCCCTACTTTGATCGCGAACCGCCCAAGAGCACGGGGCGCGAACACTTCAACCTTGAATGGCTCGAGAGCAAGATCGAAAACGAGTCTCCGGTGGACGTGCAGGCTACGCTCATGATGCTCACGGCCCGCTCTATTACCGACGCCGTCAAGCGTTTTGCCAAGCAGACCGAAGAAATCTATCTGTGCGGCGGCGGCGCTCTGAACGGCGCCCTTGCCGCCATGATCCGCCAGCAGGCGGGCGAGCACATGTTCGTACGCTCAACCTCGGTGCTCGGCGTCGATCCCATGCATGTGGAAGCCATGGCCTTTGCCTGGCTTGCCTGGGCCTTCATGCAGCGCACTCCGGGCAACCTGCCTGAAGTCACCAACGCCTCGGGCTCGCGCATTCTCGGCGCGCTCTACCCGCATTGATCGGCTGCGTTTTGCAATGCATCGCATGGGCGGATCAACGGATCCGCCCATTGTTTTTGTCCGCCGCCCCGACAAAATACGGCGTTTTTCAAACGCCTTTGATTCCATTACAATTTAACATTTTCCATAAGCCCGACGACGATTTAGAACTTCGCCAAGCTGTTTTCGCGAAGCGACGCCGCCTGAGTTTTCTTCAGTCATCAACCGTACCGACCCCCCAGCAATGTCGTTTCTCTCGTCCGTCAAGAAGGTCCTCGGAGCCCTGCCCGTTCAGGCTTTCCGCCCCGTCACCGTCGACTCTCTGAAAAACTACAACATGCACATGCTCAGCCGCGACATCAGCGCGGGCCTGACCGTGGGCATGGTGGCGCTCCCTTTGGCCATGGCCTTCGGTATTGCATCGGGCGTACCGCCCGAAGCGGGCATCTACACGGCCATTATTGCCGGCTTTCTTATTTCCCTTTTGGGCGGCTGCCGCGTGCAGATCGGCGGCCCCGCGGGTGCCTTCATCGTCATCATCTACGGCATCATCGCCAACTACGGTTTGGGCAATCTGCTGCTGGCTACCATCGGCTCGGGCATCATTTTGTTTTTAATGGGGCTTTTTAAGCTCGGCAGCTTCATTCGCTTTATTCCCGTTTCGATCGTCATCGGCTTTACCAACGGTATTGCGGTGTTGATCGGTCTGAGTCAGGTCAAGGACTTTCTCGGTCTGACGATTGCCAAGATGCCGGCTGACTTTTTCCATCAGATCGAAACGCTTGCGGCCAACATTGAAACCTTCAATCCCTACGCTTTCGGCGTGGCGTTCGTGAGTTTTCTGGTCGTCAAGTTCTGGCCCAAGGGTTATGCCATGGGCGGCTACGCGTGGAAGCGGTGGCTTGCGCACCTGCCGGGCACCGTGGTGGTGCTCGTCGGCTCGACCATCGTCGTGTCGGCCTTCAACCTGCCCGTTGAAACGATCGGCACCAAGTTCGGCGGCATTCCGCAGAAGCTCCCCGAGCTGATGATGCCCGAACTGTCCTGGGGCGCCTTCAAGAACCTCATCGGTCCGATGTTCACCATCGCTCTTCTCGGGGCTATTGAAAGTCTGCTTTGCGCCCGCGTGGCCGACGCCATGACCGACGACCGTCACGATCCCAACCAGGAACTGATGGGTCAGGGCGTGGCCAACTTCATCGTGCCCTTCTTCGGCGGCATTCCTGCCACCGGCACGATCGCCCGTACCGTCACCAACATCAAAAGCGGCGCCGCCAGCCCCGTAGCAGGTCTCGTGCACGCCGTGACGCTTTTGGTCGTCATTCTTGCCGCCGCGCCGCTTGCAAGCGACATCCCGCTCGCAGCTCTTGCAGCCATTTTGATGTTCGTTGCCTGGAACATGGGCAACTGGCGTGAGTTCCTGCGTCTGCGCAAGATGACCATGAGCTACAAGGCCACGCTCGTCACCACCTTCCTGCTCACCGTGATCTTCGACCTGACGGTGGCCGTGCAGGTGGGTCTGGTTGTCTCGTGCGTCTTCTTCATCTACCGTATGAACACTCTCACCCGCGTCGAACAGCAGACGCTGCCCTTTAACATGCCCGAAGGCGTGGAATGCTGGAAAGTGACGGGGGCCCTGTTCTTTGGTTCTGTGTCCAAGCTCGAACGCGTCACCGATCCCAAGCGCATCACCGACCGCGACGCAGCCAAGGTGGTCATCATGGACTGCACGGACCTTCTGAACATCGACAACTCGGCCATGGACATCCTGATGGTGTTCATCCGCGCCCTCAAGCGCCGCAACCACGAGCTCATCATCGTGGGCGCTTCGGGCCATCCGCTGCGCCAGTTAAACCGCACGGGCATCGCACAGCTTCTCGGGCCCAACATGCTGCCCGACATGGCCTTTGCCGAACACCGCGCACGCGAACTGATCCAAGAGATCGACGCCAAGCAGACCTGCGGCAAACCGATCATCTGACGCATTTCACCAACGCGCGTATTGAATTGAAAACGGGCGGGATCCGAAGCTCTCGGATCCCGCCCGTACTGTTTCAGCCGTTTGGCTTTTGAAGGTTAGTAGTTGGCGGCACGCACTTCAAAGAAGCTCTTGGCGTAGTGGCAGACCGGGCAGACGTCCGGAGCCTTGGTGCCGACGACGATGTGTCCGCAGATGCGGCACTCCCACATGGCCATTTCGATCTTGGCAAAGACCTTCTGCGTCTGAACGTTGGTCAGAAGCTTGCGGTAGCGCTCCTCGTGCGTCTTTTCGATGGCACCGACCAGACGGAACTTAGCGGCGATTTCGGGGAACCCTTCTTCGTCGGCCTCCCTGGCAAATCGGTCGTACATGTCGGTCCACTCGTAGTTTTCGCCGGCCGCGGCCGCTTCGAGGTTGGCGGCGGTATCGCCGATGCCGCCCAACAGGTCAAACCACAGACGGGCGTGTTCCTGCTCGTTGCGGGCCGTCGAAAGGAAGATTTCCGCGAGCTGCTCGTACCCTTCGCGGCGTGCCGCTTCGGCAAAGTAGGTGTACTTGTTGCGGGCCTGCGATTCGCCGGCAAAGGCTTCGGCAAGGTTTCTGGCCGTCTTGGTGCCTTCAAGGGTTCCGGCGGCCTTTTGGTCGGTGCACTTGCACGCACCGAGATCTGCACTGCGATCGGTGTAAGAAGTGTGCAGCATCTTTTCGGCAAGTTCGGAGAGGGGCTTGCCGTAGAACTCTTCGTAAAGCGCCTTGATTTCGGGGTTCTCTTCGCTCTGACGACACTCCATGGAGGCGTCGCGGGCATACAGGCTGTCGATACGGGCCTGACGCACGGCGTCGGCCTTGCCCTGCATGGCCTTGGGCTGACCGCCGCCGGAGATGCAGCCGCCCGGGCAGGTCATCACTTCCACGAAGTGATAGGGCTTGTCGAGCTTGCCTGCCTTGAGGCGTTCAAGGAAACGCCCTGCCGCGGCCGTACCGTAGATGACGGCCACGTTGACCGTGAGTTCTCCGACCTGAAGACTCGCCTCCTTGACGTCCTGAAGACCGCGCACGCTCTGCAGTTCAAAAAGCACCTGCGGAGGCTGCTCGCCGGTGATGAAGCGGTAGGCCGTGCGAAGCGCTGCTTCCATCACGCCGCCCGTGTTGCCGAAGATGACGCCCGCACCCGAGCCTTCACCCATCAGACGGTCGTAGGCGCTCTCTTGAAGCGCAGCAAAATCGACGCCCGCGCTCTTGGCCCAGTCCGCCAGCTCGCTCGTGGTGACCACGAAGTCCATGTCGCGCATGCCTTCGATACCGAGGTGGCGCGCGGCAGCATTCATTTCATCGCGACGGATTTCGGCCTTCTTGGCCGTGCAGGGCGTGACGGCGACATTGACAATGCGCGTGGGATCAATCCCCATCTTCTGGGCAAAGTAGGTCTTGATGGTCGGCCCCTGCATGCCGATCGGGCTCTTGGCGGACGAAATATGCGCGAGCATGTCCGGGTAGAACGTTTCACAGTAGCGCACCCAGGCCGGGCAGCAGCTCGTGAACTGCGGCAGGGGACCGGTGCCGTGCGTAATGCGCTCGATGAGTTCACTGCTTTCTTCAACAATCGTGAGGTCGGCCGCAAAGTTGGTGTCGAGCACGTAGTCGCCGCCGAGCGCGCGCAGCAGTGCCACCATCTTGCCTTCAACGAAGGAGCCGTCTGCCAGGCCGAAGGCTTCACCGAGACCGACGCGCACCGAGGGGCTCGTTGAGAAGATCACGACCTTGTTCGGGTCGGCGATCGCCTCGGCCACATCACGCCATTCGGGTTTGATGCTAAGCGAACCCACCGGGCAGGCCGCGATGCACTGTCCGCAGTGAATGCAGACGGACTTGTCGCCGGTATTTTTCAGGCTGTAACGGTTGTTGACGCCGATGTAGTCATCGCACACACCGGCACAAAGCCGACACTGCACGCATTTCGCCTCGTCGCGCTCCACCGCAGGATTGCACGAATCAATGGCCACGCGCACTTGCTGCGCCATATGTTTGGTCATCCGAATCTCCGTTGTCTTTATATGGGGTCTGATGAACCCGTACCTAGACGGGCTCCTGTGAGGATTGTAGAAAAGCCTTGCGAGTTTCGCCTGCAGTCGTGCCGAAAAACTATGGCCTCCATAAGCGGGTCATTGCGATCGACGCACGTCAGCCGACAATTTGCTGTTGCGCACAGCCTCTTTTTTACGAGCGCCTGCGCTATCCTTATCGATTAAGTGCGTCTTTCGGGAGGATTTCTCCGAGAGAAACGACGAATGGTTTTTCCGCGAAAATAAGCGTGTTTTCCCTTATGGTTCTTCCCCTTAGTTTACGATTTGGAAATTGAGCCTTTGTTTCTAGGCGAGTACACTAGGAAAGAACGATCTATTTTTTAGATTTTGTTTAAAGATATGAGACTTCGACACTTCTTTTCAGTATTAACCCTTGGATTGGTTGCCCTTCAAAGTGCCGCCACGGCAGCCGATATGTCCAAGGACAGTGCAGAGGTCAGAATTTCCGAGCGCGTCCGCGCCATGATGAACGTTGCGCCCAACAGCGTGCGTCCGGCCCCCGTCCCCGGGCTCTACGAAGTGGTCATCAACCGCAGCCGCGTCTTTTATGTGGACCCCGAAGTCCGCTTTCTCATTGCCGGTCGCATTTTCGAAGCCGCCACGGAAACGGATCTCACCGCCAAGCGCATGGAAGAGTTAAGCCGCGTCTCCTTAAACGAGCTGCCGCTTAAAGACGCCATTACCGTGGTTTACGGCAAAGGCGAGCGCAAGATCGCCGTCTTTACCGATGCCAACTGCTCGTACTGCAAGGTGCTCGAAAAGAGCCTGCGCGAAATCGGCAACGTCACGGTCTACAACTTCATCTACCCCATTCTCAATTCGCGTGAGGCATCGCGCAACATTGTGTGCGCCAAAAATCCTGTCTCCGCGTTCCAGAACCACATGCTCACCGGTGCCGACCCGGCCCCCGCCGTGTGCGACGACTCCGTGCTCGAACGCAATCTCAGGCTCGGGTCCGATCTGCAGATCACCGGAACGCCGCACATCATTTTCAGCAACGGCGAGCGTTTTGCGGGCGCCATGCCGATCGATCGGCTGCGCGAAGCTCTCGCTTCTCAATAATTCCATCTTTTGAACCACATCCAACCCCAACATCGAGGAGAACAACGCCATGGCTTCACTTGACAAGATCATGAAACCCAAGAGCATCGCCGTCATCGGTGCTTCGACCAAGCCGCACACCATCGGCTCGGACATCATGAAGCGCCTCAATGAATACGGCTTTAAGGGCACGGTTTATCCGGTCAATCCCAAGGGCGGCGTGATCGAAGGTCTGCAGGCCTACACGAACGTGCTCGAAGTGCCCGGCGAAGTCGACATGGCCATCATCGTTGTCAACTCCAAGTTCGTTCTCTCGACCATCGATCAGTGCAATGAAAAGGGCATTAAGGGTCTGGTCGTCATTTCCGCGGGCTTCAAGGAAGCCGGTGCCGAAGGCGCTGCACTCGAAGCCGAGCTCCTCAAGAAGGTGCGCCAATACGGCATGCGCTGCGTCGGTCCGAACTGTCTGGGCGTGGTCAACACGCTCCCTGAAGTGCGTATGGACGGCTGCTTTGCCGAAACGCTTCCCGTGCGCGGCGACATCGGTTTTGTGTCGCAGTCGGGCGCGCTGGGCGGCGGCATCCTCAACATTCTCAAGGATCTGGGCATCGGCTTTGCACAGTTCATTTCGATCGGCAACCAGGCCGACATCAACGCCGAAGACGCCATTGAATACTGGGAAAATGAAGACGACGTCAAGCAGATCCTGCTTTACATGGAATCGATCCAGAATCCGGCCAACTTCCGTCGTCTTGCTTCGCGCATCACCAAGAAAAAGCCCATTCTCGCCCTCAAGGCGGGGCGCTCGGCTGCGGGCGCTTCGGCAGCAAGCTCGCACACCGGGTCTCTGGCCGGTTCCGACAAGGCCGCCGAAGCCCTTCTGCGTCAGTCGGGCGTGATCCGCGAATACTCGCTCGAACAGCTCTTTTCGACCGCCAAGGTCTTCAAGAACTGCCCGCTTCCCAAGGGCGACCGCGTGTGCATCATCACCAACTCCGGCGGCCCCGGCATCATGGCCACGGACGCGATCTGCGAGTACGGCATGCAGATGGCTCAGCTCACGGAAGAAACCAAGGCCGAACTGCGCAGCTTCCTGCCCGCCGCCGCTTCCGTCAAGAACCCCGTCGACATGATCGCCTCGGCCCCGCTTGAGCACTACCAGAAGACGCTCACCACGGTTTTGGCCGACCCCAACGTCGACATGGTCATTTCGATTTATCTGCCCTTCCTCGGTCTGCGCGACATCGACGTGGCCAAGGCTCTGATGCAGATCAAGGCCGAACACCCCGAAAAGCCCATCGTCGGCGTGTTCATGACCAAGAATGAATTCTTCTCGGCCATTTCGGAAATGGATGTGACGATCCCCTTCTTCCAGTTCGCCGAAGAAGCCGTGGACGGTCTGGCTCGCCTCAACATGCAGCGCAAGTGGATGGAACGCCCCATGGGCACGTTCCCCCGCTATGAAGTCGATCAGACCCGTGCTCAGGCCGTCTTTGACGCCGCCAAGGCCGAGGGACGCGCCGAACTCACCACTCGCGAAAGTCTGGACGTCCTTGACGCCTATGGTGTGCGCGTGTGCCGTGCCGGCTTTGCCCGCAGCGAAGAGGAGGCCGTCGCTCTTGCCAACAAGATCGGCTACCCGGTCGTTATGAAGATGACGAGCAAGACCACCTCTCACAAGACCGACGTGGGCGGCGTGCGCGTCAACATGGATTCGGAAGAAACCCTGCGCGCCAACTACCGCGACCTCATCGAAAAGCTTCGTGAAAAGGGCCTTTTAGAGGGTCTCGAAGGCGTAATCATTCAGGAAATGGTCAAGAGCTCGCGCGAACTTGTCTGCGGCATCGCCGACGATCCGCAGTACGGCCCGATGATCATGTTCGGGCTGGGCGGCGTGTTTGTGGAAGTGATGAAGGACGTGACGTTCAATCTGGCGCCCCTGACGGACATCGACGCGCACGAAATGGTGCGCTCCGTGAAGGCCTACAAGCTTCTCACCGGCGCCCGCGGTACGACCCCGGCAGATGTGGCCAAGGTTGAAGAGACGCTCCTGCGCCTGTCGCAGCTTGTCACCGACTTCCCGAGCGTTGCGGAACTCGACATCAACCCGCTCATGATCTCCGACAAGAACGGCGAAGCCATCGCCGTGGACGGTCGCATCAAGGTTAAGCTCTAAACAAGTCTGCCCTCGGCCGAGCGCGCCGGGGCATGGCGGCAATACAGGCACCGCTCTCACCCGAGAACGGTGCCTTTTTTGCGTTTTGGAAATGGCGGACAGCCTCTTTTGCCGCGCTAGCGACGCAGTCCCCGGCGGCGCAGTCTGAAGCCCGTTTCGGTGACAAAGAAGACGGCCGCAAGCACCATGACCGCACCGAGCATTTCAGCGCCCGTGACGACCGTGCCAAGAAGCAGCACCGAGAGCACGTAGGCGCACAAAGGCTCGCTTGAGCCCAAAAGACCGACGACCACCGGATTGATGAGGTGAATGGCGCGCATATAAAGAAAGAAGGCAAGCGCCGTACCGATGATGATGATGACAAAGAGCAGCATCAGGTTGTGCGCCGACATCTCGACGTGAATTGTCCAGGGCGGCACCATCAAAGAGCTCGACAAGCCTCCCGACACCATGGCCCAGCCCACGAAAGGCGTGACGGGCACGGTTTTGAGAATGCGCCGCGGCTGAATCGAGTAGCCTGCCGAAAGCACGGCCGAACCGAGCGCCCAACTGACGCCCAGGACGTCAAAATTGAGCGAAGAAAAGTCGCCGTGCGTGACAATGAGCGTCACTCCGACAAAAGCGAGCACAAAACAGACAATCTGGCGCAGCGTCGGCATCCTGCGCTCGACAACGGCAAACCAGAAGGCCACCCAGAAGGGCACGGTCGTCAGAATGATGGTCGCCACCCCCGCACCGCTGTAGGTGATGCTCTTCATGAAGCAGAACTGACCGCCGAATGTAATGAGCCCGGCCAGAAAAACGTCGCGCACGTCAATGAGGCGCCGCACGGGGGCAAAGGCCTGCGCGCCGGAAAACAAAATAAGGACAGAACCGGCAATCAACAGGCGCAGCGTCACCAGTTCCATGGCACCGATCGAAGCGCCGCCCGCAAAAAGTGCCTGCGCTGCCACGGCCATCGACCCCCAGCACACCCCTGCAGCCAGAGAGCAAACAATCCCCTGCACCTGCACACTTTTATTGTCTGCGTGATTCATATCGATTAAGAAACTTGGAAAGACACGCGCGGCTGCATCTGTAAGCCGGATTCTGTGCCGCGCCTGCCCGAAGACAGGCCCGGTGACGGCCATTCATCTGCGACTGCGTTCGCACGCAGCCTCCAGCCACCTACCCGCAGTCATCTTCCGGGACCGAAATCAAACGACTGCCTATTTGGTGTTGCTCCCCGTAGAGATTGCCCGTTTCACCCGAACTCAAT
Source organism: uncultured Sutterella sp. (assembly GCA_945834535.1). GTDB lineage: Bacteria > Pseudomonadota > Gammaproteobacteria > Burkholderiales > Burkholderiaceae_F > Duodenibacillus. The sequence goes on from CAMAHM010000002.1 coordinate 46,004, forward strand.
CGGCTCGTCTCTGTTGCTCTGATCCTCGCCTTGCGGCGGGCAGGCGTTACCTGCTACGGCGCCCTGCGGAGTCCGGACTTTCCTCAACCGATCCATGTCGGCAGCGACCGTCCGACGCACCCGCGCGTGAGGGTGAGACTTTACCGCAAAGCTTGACAAAAATCCCGCCTGCCGCCTGCGCAAACACCGCGCGGCAACCCGCGAGTCTTAAGCAAAAACGGGCAATCGCCGTGCTAGAGTCACAGGTTACAGCGGCCGCCCGCCCGTTGTCGGGCGCTCAAAAGGCCGTTTCACGGGCGACGGGCCCGCATTTCAAGCGAACACCATTAAGAGGACAGACAGTCATGGGCATTAACGAAGCACTTTTTGAACGCGCTCAAAAGATCATTCCGGGCGGCGTCAACTCCCCGGTGCGTGCATTTAAAAGTGTGGGCGGTGCGCCTCGATTCATTGAACGCGCGCAGGGCGCCTACATGTTCGATGCGGCCGGCAAGCGCTACATCGACTACATCGGATCCTGGGGCCCCATGATCCTCGGCCACAATCACCCTGAAGTGATTGCCGCCGTGCATGCCGCGGTCGACCGCGGGCTTTCCTTCGGCGCCGTGACCGAAGGCGAAATCGCCATCGCCGAAGAAGTGGCCAAGATCATGGACAACGTCGAGCAGGTGCGTTTTGTGAGCTCGGGCACGGAAGCGGGCATGAGCGCCATTCGTCTGGCGCGCGGCTACACGAACCGCAACAAGATCATTAAGTTCGAAGGCTGCTACCACGGCCACTCCGACAGCCTGCTCGTCAAGGCCGGCTCGGGCATGCTCACCTTCGGCAATCCCTCGTCTTCGGGCGTCCCCGCCGGCACGACCGAACACACGCTCGTGCTTGAATACAACAATCCGCAGGCTCTGGAAGAAGCCTTCCGTCAGTACGGCGACGATATCGCCTGCGTGATCGTCGAAGCTGTTGCGGGCAATATGAACATGGTTCCCGCCACTCAGGAATTCATGTCCGCGATGCGCGAGCTGTGCACCAAGTACGGCGCCCTTTTGATCGTTGACGAAGTGATGACGGGCTTTCGCGTCGCCCTCAAGGGCGCCCAGAGTCTGTACAACGTTGTGCCCGACATCACGATGCTCGGCAAGGTGATCGGCGGCGGCATGCCGGTGGCAGCCTTCGGCGGACGGGCCGAAGTGATGAGCAAGATCGCCCCTTTGGGCAGCGTTTATCAGGCCGGCACCCTCTCGGGTAACCCCGTGGCTGTGGCCTGCGGCCTTGCGACGCTCAAGCTCATTCAGGCGCCGGGCTTTTACGAAGAACTCGCCCGCAAGACGACGCGTCTTGTGACGGGCCTTACCGAAGCGGCCAAGAAGGCCGGCGTTGAATTCTGCGCCCGCAGCCAGGGCGGCATGATGGGCCTTTTCTTCCTGCCCGAACTGCCCGGCGGCTTTGCCGACGTCATGAAGGCCGATCCCAAGGTGTTTGCCAAGTTCTTCAACAGCATGCTCGAGGACGGCGTCTATCTGGCTCCCTCGATTTTTGAAGCCGGCTTCGTGTCGATGGCTCACACCGACGAAGACATCGACGCCACGATTGCGGCTGCCGAACGCGCCTTCGCTTCTCTTTAATCGCTTCTTTCGCACCGGCGCAGGAGCCGGGCCGCTCGCCTGCGGTCCGTCCCTATTCCGGTGCTTTTTGTTCCATGCGTTGTTTTCGTACTCTTCTGGCCGCCCTTGCCGGCACCCTGACGCTTGCCGCCCACGCGCAGACGGGGAGCTTTACGCAGGCGCTGCAGACGCCGCCGGGCGGCGCGCCCAAAACGGTCACCGTCGACATCGTTGCCAACCGCACGGCCGGCACGCCGCGCGCGGACTATCGGCTGGCCGTAAGGCTGCGTCATGAGCCGGGCTGGCACACATACTGGCGCTTTGCCGGCGACACGGGCTACGCTCCGGAAGTCGAATGGCGTCTGCCGCGCCGCTGGAGCGCCGAGCCTTTGGGCTGGCCGCTGCCGCAAAAGCACAAAACCGGGACGCTCACCAATTTCGTCTATTCGGGCGAAGTCCTGCTGCCCTACAAGCTCGACATCCCCTGGGGCACGCCCTACGGCACTTCGGGCACCATCAAGGCCAAGGTCGAGTGGCTTGCCTGCAAGGACGTGTGCATTCCCGGTGAAGCCGAAGTGAGCTTCCGCGTGCCCGTCGATGTGGCAAGCAAACCTTCCGAGCACGCCCGGCTTTTTGATGACGCGCGCCGCTCGATTCCCGAGCACGTTTCAACCGAACACATCGCCGCCACGCTCGAAGGCGACAGACTGCAGGTTGACTTTGCACCGCTGGCGGGCAAAATCGATAAAACCATTGAATTCTTCCCGCTCTCCGAAGGCGTTGTCGACTTCAAAGACCTTGACCGCATGCATGTTTCGGACAAGGGTGTGTCGCTCTACCTCAAAATGCACAAGGAGTGGGTCGAACAACACGCGGGCAAACCGGATGCCGTTCTTGACGGCGTCTTTGTGGCCGACGGCGGCCCCTTAAAGGGCGGCTGGGCCATTCACACGACCGTACCCGTCAAAAGCGGTACCGTCGCTCTGCCCTGGGTCAGCGTCAAGCCGGCTCCCAAAGCCGCACCCGTCGCCGTTCCCGAACCGCCTCCCGCCGAACCCCTCGGACAGAGCACGGCACTGCTCTTTGCCTTTTTGGGCGGCCTTATTCTCAACCTGATGCCCTGCGTCTTTCCGGTGCTGTCGCTCAAAATTCTGCAGCTCGTCGACTCCACTCGCCGTCAGGGCTCGCTCGCAAGCCACGGCATTGCCTTTACCGCGGGCATTTTGGCGAGCATGCTGGCACTTTCGTGCCTGTTGATGGTGCTGCGCAGCCTGGGCTGGGCCATCGGCTGGGGCTTTCAGCTGCAGACTCCCTGGGTGGTAAGCGTGCTTGCACTTTTGTTCGTATCGCTTGCCCTGAACCTCTTCGGTCTGTTTGAATTTACCGCCGCCTCGCATCTGGCCGACAGCCGCGCCGTCAAGTCTCTTCCCACCACGGGACCGGCGGGGAGCTTCTTTACGGGGGTTCTGGCCGTCATCGTCGCCTCGCCCTGCACGGCCCCCTTTATGGGAGCTGCGCTCGGCTACGCCATTTTGCAGAGCAATGCCGAGAGCATTTTCATCTTCCTTGCGCTCGGCGTCGGCATGGCCCTGCCCTGGCTGCTTCTGACGCTTGTTCCGGCGTGGACGCGTTTTCTGCCGCGTCCGGGCGCCTGGATGGTCACCTTTAAGCGCATCATGGCACTTCCCATGCTGGCTGCTGCGCTGTGGCTGATTTGGGTGCTCTCGCGTCAGGTCAACTTCTTCGGCATCTGCACGCTCCTGCTTGCCATGGGAGCCGTGTCGGCTTTCCTGTGGGCACTCGGGCGCGAGCAGTACGGCCGCGGACAGAGCAAGATCCTCAAGGCCGTGACGGCGTTGGTGTCGGCCGGCTGCGTTGCCGTGCTCGCCATGGGCACGTTTGATCGCGCCACCGCAGGCAACTCCAACGAAGGCGCCTGGCAGGCCTGGAGCGAAGAAGCAGTGAGTGCCCAGATCGCCAAGGGGCATCCGGTGCTCATCGACTTTACGGCCGCCTGGTGCGTGACCTGTCAGTTCAACAAGGCTGCAGCCCTTCGCACCGACGCGGTCGCCGCCAAAATGAAGGATCTCGGCTACGTCAGCTTTGAAGCCGATTGGACCAACCGCGACGCTCGCATCACCAAGATGCTCAACAAATTCGGCCGCACGGGAGTGCCGCTTTACCTCATCTACGCCCCCGACGGACGAGTCACCGTCCTGCCCGAGCTTCTCACCGAAGCCGTGCTGTTAGAGGCGCTTGACAAACACGCGCGAAAATAAGGGGCAACCAACGCATCTGCGACAGGCGACGGCAGTCTTTCCGAGTGCCGTCGTTTGTTTTTCGGCAACGTTCTTCCCGACACAAGACGAACGCGGATATGGATATTTATCCCATAGATATTTGTCTACTCCGACGCGTTGCCCCTTTTTCCGAAGAGGATAATCACTCCGTGGTATGCCCCCCACAAAAAGAATTAGGTCGAAAGGAGTAGTTCCTTTCTCCGTCAGGGGCTGCCTGCCGCGGGCGTTTTGCGTAAAAAAAACGCCCCCGCCGCTTAGATGCGGCCCTTTTTATCACCCAGGAGTGAACATCCATGTCCGACACCACTGTCGACCTTCGCCTGTCTCGGCGCAAGCTGCTGCAGACCGGCGGCGCGACGACCCTCGCCGGTTCGACCGGCATGCTCGGTGCGGCCGCTGCCGCCCTCGTCCCGTCCGAAGCTCAACTCAAAGAACTTGAAAAGCAAGGTTGGAGCCGTCACCCGATGGCCTGCGTCATGTGCGGCGCCTACTGCGGCCTGCTCGCCATGCGCAAGGACGGCGAACCGCTGAGCGAAAAAACCGTCCGAATCTTCCCCAATCCGGAACATCCCCAGCGCGGCTACTGCGGTCGTGCGGCTTCCACGATGTGGATCTGGAACCATCCGCTGCGCATCCGCAAGCCCTTAAAGCGCGTCGGAGAACGCGGCGAAGGCAAGTTCAAGGAAGTGTCCTGGGACGAAGCGCTCAATGACATCGCTGCGCGCCTCAAGAAGGTGGTTGACGCCCACGGCGAACAGTCCGTCGTCTCGACGAGCCACTCGTTCTCGAGCTACAGCGGCTGGATCACCTTCCCCCTGGGTTCGCCCAACAACATCGGCCACAGCGCCACCTGCAACGGTGCCGGCATCGGCGCCCGCGACTGGGTGTACGGCAAGGGCTTTTCGGGTGCAGGCAAGCTTGAGCCCGACTACGCCAACCTGCGCATGCTCATCCTCGTGGGCCGCTCGATGGGCAGCTCCATGGGTGCTTTGCACACGCTCAACATCGCCCGCGCCAACGGCGCCAAGGTGGTATCCGTTGATCCGCGTATGCCCGACATCGCCTACGGCGACGCCCATTGGATCCCGATCAAGCCGGGCCAGGACAGCGCCTTTGCCCTCGGCATGCTGCACATCATGATCAACGAGAAGCTTGCCGACTTCAAGTTCCTCGCACGCCACACCAACGCCGCCTATCTCATTCGCGAAGACGGCCGCCCCCTCACGCAGGCCGACGTTCAAAAGGACGGCCGAGCCGACCTGTACGGCGTCTTTGACCGCACGAGCGGCCGCGTGGTCTTCCAGGGCGTCGAACGCAACGAAAAGGGCGTCAACGTGCGCTTCATCGAATCGGCCGACACCGACGCCGACCTGTGCTACGAAGGCTCGGTTCAGACGGCAGCGGGCGAGGTGCGCGTGCGTACGGCCTATCTGCTCCTGAAGGACGAATGCGAAGCCTTCACGCCGCAGCACACCGCCTCGATCACCGGCATCCGCGCCGACGAACTTGTGCGTCTGACGCGCGACTTCGCCACCCACAAGGGCGTCATCGACGACGGCTGGTACACCTCCAAGAACGGCAACGAGATCAACAGCTACCGCCTGCTGAACATCCTCAACGCCTTTAACGGCAACATTGACCAGAAGGGCGGCATGATCGTCACGGCCGGCGCCGGCTACAAGCGCCCCGGCGTGTCCGCCGGCAAGGGCCCCAACGGTCAAAAGTGGGACATGGTCAAGGCCAAGCGCATCGACAAGATCGTTTCGCCTGAGTCGACCGGCAACTTCTGGGTGGCGCTCGAAGCCGCCCTCAGCGGCAAGCCCTACCCCGTGCGCGCCGTCTTCTGCGTGGGAACGACGCTCTTTCACCGCGAATCGGATTCGGCCCGTCTTGCCAAGGCGCTCGCCTCGCTCGACCTGCTCGTTGTGCAGGATCTGCTGCCGCACGAAGTGTGCGACTGGGCCGACTATGTGCTGCCCTCGACGTTCTACGCCGAACGCTATGAAACGGGCGGCGTGAAGTGGGCCCGCGACGGCTCGCTCTACGTCTCCGAAGCCGCTCTGACGCCGCCCGCCGGCTGTGAAGCCCGTCACGACGTCTGGTCGCTGCTCGAAATCCTGCGCCGCGCCTACCCTGAACGCGCCGAGCGCGTCGGCTACACCGAATGCCGCACGGCCGAAGAATTCGCCAAGTTCTGGAAGAGCTTCGACGACAAGGGCATCAAGAAGTACGTGGCCGCCGCCGAAGAAAAGAAACCCGGCTCGGGCGCCAAGATTCTCAAGGATCTTCAAACCAAGGGCTTCTCGACCGTCAAGATGAAGAAGTACGGCGAATACCCGTACGTCAAGCCTTTCGGCACGCCCACGGGCAAGGTCGAAATCTTCGGCTTCAAGTCGCTTGCCAAGAAGGGTTACGACGCCATCCCGGCCGTGCCGCGCTACATGAAGGCTCCCGCCTACACAGCTCCCAAGCCCTACTCGAATGAATTCGTGCTCGTCTCGGGCAAGAACTGCACTTCGTGCTCGGGCCTCAATATGTTTGCCGCCACGACGCGCTTTATCGGCGACCGCACTCTCTGGGTCAATCCCGTCGACGCCAAGCGTCTGGGCATCGCCAACAAGGACTTCGTCAGCGTTGAGGGTGTGGATCGCGCCTACAAGGCCAAGTGTCAGGTGACCGTCACCGAAAAGGTTGTCGCGGGCAGCGTGTTTGCCTTCGGCTTCTCGGGCGGCGTGCGCACCAAGACGCTCGTCAACGACCCGCGCTTTGCCTTCGTCAAGGAAGGCATCAATTCGCACTGGTACGCCACCGGCTATGCCGAACCCGTCAACGGGTGCCTGGCCAACAACAGCTGCGTCCGCATCGTCCCCTTGAAAGGCTGATCTGAAAAATGACTGAAAAGAAAAAGCAACTCGCGCATCTTTTTGATGCCACTCAGTGCATCAACTGCGGAGCCTGCTCCGTGGCCTGCGCGCAGACGAACTACCCCGAACTCATCAACGAGTTCAACCCCGGCTGGAACACGATCTACTGCAACATCCGTCAGGTCAAGGTCGAGAAAAAGCGCCCGCTGCAGATTCTCGTGCAGTGCCAGCAGTGCTCCGACGCTCCCTGCGTGGACACCTGCCCCTTCGGCGCCAACTACTACGACGAAAACGGCATGGTGCGCAACGATCCCAACAAGTGCATCGGTTGCAACTACTGCATCGCTTCGTGCCCGTACAACGCCCGTTGGACGCACCCGGTCACGGGGCTGCCGAGCAAGTGCATGGGCAAGGGATGCCTGGATCTGATTGCGCAGGGCCAGCAGCCGGCGTGCGTGACGGCCTGCCCGGCCGATGCGCGTCTGTTCGGCGACACAACCGATCCCGAATCGGCCATCTCCCGTCGTCTGGCCAAAAACAAGACCGCCAAGCTTCTTGAGCAGCGCGGAACCAAACCGAACTTCTACGTGGTGGTGTCGAAATGATGGAACTCACTGACTTCACGGCCCAAACCCAGGTTGCACACTGGGGCTGGACCATTGCCCTGTTCCTGTGGCTCGTCGGTCTGTCGGGCATGGGCATGTTCTTGAACAACTGGGTCCGTCACAAGGCCCTCGTGTACGTGTGCTGCGCCGCCGGCATTCTGGGCACACTCCTCGTGGTGAGCCACCTGGCGCGCCTGCTGAACCTGCCCTGGGCCGCCATCAGCGCGCTTTTGGATCTGTCGTTCAACTTCGGCAGCTGGATGTTTATCGGCATTTGCCTTTTGGTGGTGCAGTGCGTGGTGACGTTCTTCTACTCGCTCGTTCTGGCGGACGTGATCAAGTGCGAGTGCTGCCGCAAGCTGTGCGCCGGCAACCCCCTCAACTGGTTCTGCGCCGCCGTGGGCGTAGCCGCCACGATCTACTCGGGCTTCCTGCTGACGCAGGCCGTGGGCGTGACGCTTTGGAACACCGCCCTGCTGCCGCTGCTGTGGATCATGTCGGGCATGGCGAGCGCCATCGGCTGCATCGAACTGCTGATGGTCTCGGGCCGCATTCCGGCCGCCACCGTGGCCTGGAGCCGCCGCACGGCGCTGTGGGTTGAAGTGGTCGAACTCTTCACGATCTTTGCCTTCGTGCACGTGGCCCTGAGCTCGAGCTCTTCGGCCGCCCGCATGGGTGCTCAGGCGCTCGTGAGCGGTCCGCAGTCGGTCATGTTCTGGCTCGGCGTGATCGTTTTTGGCTCGATCATCCCGCTGTCGATCAACTTCACCACGCGCAACCACAAGGCTCTGGCCGTCTCGGCCGTGCTCGGTGTGATCGGCGCCCTTCTGCTGCGTGCCTGCGTGCTCTTTGCCGGGTACTACGAACCCGTGCTGCTCTAAAACGGCACACCATGCAAAACGGCCGGGGAACACTCCCGGCCGTGCATGTCAGTTTTCTGTCCCGTTCCGATCCGTCCGACGCACCCCAAGGGCGTCGCAAGACGGGTCGTTTTTTTATACTCGCTCAGTGCGCCTCTTCCTTGGGCTCAATGCCCGAAACCTCACCGTTGACGAGCATCAGAAAGCGCGTCATTTCCGAGGCCGTGCGCATACCGAGCTTGCGGCGCAGCGAAGCGCGGTGCGAAATCACGGTCTTTTCGGTAATGCCGAGATTAAAGGCAATCTGCTTATTGAGAAGCCCGTCGGCCACGCCCTGCACCACTTCTTTTTCGCGCGCCGAAAGTTGAGAGTAGGCCGTGCAGGCCTGATCGCGGGTCTGCTTTTCACGCACATCGTGTCGGTTTTTCTCCAGGGCCCCCGTCACCACTTCAATGAGGCGGTCGACCTGTACGGGTTTGGGCAGAAAATCATAAGCCCCGTCCTTAACGGCTTTGACGGCCATGACGATGTCGCCGTGCGCCGACACGAAAATCAGCGGCAGGATGCTGTGTCGGCTCTTTAATTCCACCTGCAGCTCGAGCCCCGTCATTTCGGGCATGCGCACATCGCACACGATGCAGCCCGGAATGCTCGGATCGTCGTCGCGCAAAAACTGCACGGCTCCCGTGTATGTCTTGACCGTCAAACCTTCTGCCTGCAAGGCAAACTTCCAGGAACGGCGCATCTGGTCATCGTCGTCGATCACGCGCACAAGCACGTCGGGTCGGCCGTTGAGTTCCATACTTTTTGTCTCCGTCTCTTGTCTTAGTCGTTCAATCTTAACCGCCGTCGGCATCTGAGGAAAGTGCCGGCAGCCGCAGCGAAAACCGCAGACCGTCCCCGTCGGGATCGGCGCGGTCGATCACGAGTTTTCCTCCGTAGGCCTCACAAAGTGACTGCACGATCGGAATCCCCAGACCAAGCCCCTCACGCTTGGTGGTGGAAAACAGTTCCCCCAGATGCGCAAAGGCTTCGTCCGAGAGACGCACTCCGTTGTCCGACACCGACAGCACAGCCATATTGCCCTGTCGACACACGCGCACGCACACTCGGGGCGAAGCGCTCGTCATCGCCGCAGCATGCGCGTTTTTAAGAAGATTCCCGAGCATAAGCTCGATTTCAAGGCGGTTGCCGCGCACAGACGGCCGTCCCTCGAACTCAAGGTCTAGAACACAGTCGGCTTTGCGTCTGCGGTTGCAGATCGACTTTGCAAGCTCCGCGAGATCGAGCACTTCCGAACGGTTGGATTCGTTGCGGGCGTACCCGCGCACCTGATCGAGCAACGCCGTCATACGGCTGCCGCACGATTCGATTTCCTGCACAGCTTCGAGCACCATTTCCTGCGGCACGGTACGGCGCTGCAGCTGCCGGCGCAGCGTACCCGCGTAGTTGTTGATGGCCGCCAGAGGCTGCTTGAGTTCATGGGCGGCCATGCTCGAAAGCACCCCGAGCGCCTGCGTTTTTTCCAATCTGGCAATTTGATGCTCGTAAAGCTCGGCACGCATCTGCGTTTCGTAGAGCTGTTTGATCGCCCGTTCGCGCTCGTCCGTTCTCAGGCGCAGCAGCCACGAGAGCACGGCACTGTTGAGAATAAAGATGAGCAGCAAAAGGATGCCGGCCACAATGTATTTCTGGTACTGACGCAAAAAGGTCTGCAGACGATAGTGCGCGTAAAAGGGCACGTCCGAGCGGTCGAACACTGCAACCGGAGCCTTGGCTTCCATGTTGAAGGTCCAGCGTAAGACGCTCTGAGGCGAGGGAAGCGTCAGAAGACTGAGCGCAATATTTTCGGCTGTCGGCGCATCCATTGAAGAGGTGACCGAAAAGGCCCAGCTCGGATACATGCGCGTCGAAGATTGGCAGCCAGGACTCTCGTTGGATACAGAAGTCTTGTTGTCCAACACGCGGAAAAGGCCCTGCCGCACGAGTCCCAGACTCTCAAGGTCTTCGAGCATGCAGCTTAAAACAAAGCCGGCATCGGCTTTTCCGGTGCGCACGGCTTCAAAGACGCGCACCATCGAAGGCCCCGTCTCAAGAATGGTGTCGAAAAACTCCGTCGCGTCGTAGCCGGAAAGAAGCATTTCTGCCACGGGAACCTGCCAGCCGAAAAACGCCGACTGCGCCACGGTTGCCACCGTTTTCTGACGCAGGTCCGACATCGTCTGCAGATCATCCCTATCGGCGCGCACGATGATGGCCGTTCCGGTGCCTTTGGCCGGATCGGGCGCCTCCTTGCGCACGATCGACAAAATCTGCGAGCCGCCCGTAAATTCGAGTGCACGATGCGTGATGCCGCTTGAAGCAATGGACATGTCAAAGCTCTTATTCCGCGCCGCCTCAAGGTACGTGTCAGGCGACAGGCGCTCGACAATGAGCGCGCGGGGAGCGATGGATCGGCGAATCAGTTTGAGTGTTTCGCCGAAGTAGTAGTGCTCAAGTTCGGGACCGTAATTGCCCACTAAAGCAAGCACCAAGGAGCGAGGTTGATCATCGTCGCTTTTGAGCGCATCGTCGTATGCTGATGCACCCGACGCCATCGGCAGCAGCAAGAACGCTGCCCACAGAGCGCGGAGTGCGGCGCGAATAATCGAGCCAATCATGACGCCCCCTCGCTTTTTTGTCGGGCCTGCTCGCGCTTGGTGCTGACCGATGCGGCCATGCCTGAAATTACGATGAGCGTCATGCCCAGCATGCTCGAAGCTTGCAGAGCGTCACCAAAAAGAAGCACCCCCGTCACGGCCGAAAAAGGTATGGCTGAAAAGCCCAGACACGACGACAGCAGCAGGTTGCCGTAGGCGTAAGACTTGGTCGTGCAGATCTGGCCGACGGTGGCAAAAAATCCCATGGCCAGCACGCCCGCGGCCGCGCGCAGATCGAGTGCGTGAAAACCTCCCGTCAGAGCAATGCCGACAAGGGCAAAAGCAATGCCCAACACGGAAAAGTAGAACACGATGCGCCAACTCGGCTCATTGAGTCGGCCCATGCGCTTCATCTGCCAGTAGGTCACAAGATCAATTGCGGCCACCGACAGACACATCAGCGCGGGCACCAGCTCGTCGCCGCTGATGCTCGGCCGCAGGATCGCCACAATGCCGACGAAACCCACCAATATCGATGCGGTCATCATCCAGGGGGCACGGCGGCCTTTCAAAAGTGCCGCCACGGTAAAAGTCGCCGCCATAAAAAGCGGAGTCGTGTAGGTCAGCGTCATGCAGCTGGCAAACTGCATGCGCCCGAGTGCCCAAAACCACAGTGCCACGGAGAGCACTCCGAGCACGGATCGCAGAATGTGGTGCCCAAAGTAGCGCGTTTTGAGAGTGCCGCCGCGGGAAGCGACGACAAAAGCAATCGAGAGAGCGGAAAACACCGAGCGGTAGAAAACGAGCTCAAAGGTCGACAAATCGACCGCCGACAGCTTGATGCAGGCAGCCATGACGGAAAAACTGGCCGCCGCTCCGAGCGCCCAGAAGGACTGCATGAAATTTTGCTGCAGCGACTGTGAAGCCATCAGTTGCCTCCCGCTCGCACTGCGTCGCCTCGGCCCGAAGCCACCCATTCAAGAAGCGTGCGTGCAAAAGCACGGTCGCGATCGGCGGGAGCTGCGTCGTTGATGAGCATCACGATGCTCCAACGCCTGCCCTCGACGTCCGTCACGTACCCCGCAAGCGAGCGCACATCCTGCAAAAAACCCGTTTTGACGTGTGCGCTGCCTGCCGCAAGCGGCCTCCTGCGCATGGTGCCGTCCACGCCCGTCATCGGGAGTGAGGCCATGAATTCGGGCATCACTCCCTGCCGGTACATATAGCCGAGCACTCGGGCAAGGGACTTGGCCGTTGCGTACGTGCGGCGCGACAGGCCCGAGCCGTTTTCCACATAAACCGACTGCGGAGCAATGCCCACGCGGTCGCTGAGCCAGTCGTTGAGAACGCGCCGACTTGCCTCAAGCGTTGCGGCCGGACGTTTGTCCTCTTCACGCGAGTGCGCCGCCGCATGCGCCAGGCGCAGAAAAAGCATGCGGGCCATGGGGTTGTTGGAATACTTGTTGATCCAGGTCACCACCAGGGAAAGCGGCTCGGAAAATTCACGCCACAGCAGCACGTCGTCACTTTTGGCGGCTCCGGGCACGACGCGTCCCTGCCAGGCAATGCCCGAGCGCTTGAAAACGTAGCGCAAAAGCCGCGTCAGATATTCGTCGGGCGTCCACAGTGAAGCGTGCCAGATCTGCGGCCCGCAGGCCGCAGGGAACCGTCCCTTAAAGCGAATGCGCGTGGGATCGGACGTGCGCGCGTCAATGCTGCGCCGCCAGTCGCCGCACCGCCCCGCAGTCGTGCGGATTTTGGCGGGAAAACGCACGCCGTCGAGCGGCGGAAACGCCGACACCGTGGCCCAGTGCGTTCCCTTTTCGGGCGTGATGGTGACCGAGACGGCTTTCAGATTGACCATCATCGCGTCGGGCCCGACGTTGTAGGTGCGGGTCGGTGCACCGTCAAATTCGCCTGGATCGGTTGCGGGGACGTCAAAAAGCGATCGATCGACCCGAATGCTGCCTTCAATGCGCCGCACGCCGGCCGCGCGAAGGCGCTCGGCCACCAACCACAGACGCTCGACCATGAGATGCGGGTCGCCCCCGCCGACGAGCGTCACGCCCCGCACGACACCCTTGGCATCAGGCTTGGCTCGGGCCGTCACATCCGTGTACCAGGCGTGGTTGGGTTTGAAGATGTCGAGCGCCGCCGCGGTCGTGACCACCTTGATCACGCTCGCGGGCTTCATGGGAACGTCGGCATTGAGTTGGATCGTGGCCCCCGGCGCGTCCAGAGGAGCGATGTGCAGGGCTACGGACGAGGCGGGGAAACCCGATTTTTCCAGTGCCTGCGCAAGAGGCTCGGGCAGGGGAGCGGCCAGTGCGGAACAGGCAAAAAGCGAGCAGCACAAGGAAACAATCTTCTGATATTTCAACATGTTCAAGCTCGCGTAAAACCACTCCCTGCGCTCGGCTCGGGCACCCCGACAACCTTGCAGCGACGCCTCGGAAAAAATTTTTCACATAGTTTAGCCGACGGGGGGTTGAAATATCCGAGCCCGCCCCCATATAGAGTTTTGTCGGTGCGTTGGACCGTCCGCAGACGGACGGCGGCAAGCCGAAGTTTTTCAGACGGGATGCCCATTGGGCCGACGGATCGGCCCCGGTATCCGACACGATTTAACAAAGATCTCAACTTTTGGAGTTCTAAAAAATGCAGATTCGTCCGTTGCATGACCGAGTGATTGTCAAGCGCCTTGATGCCGTGCGTACCACCGCCAGCGGCATCGTCCTGCCCGATACGGCCGGCGAAAAGCCCGATCAGGGTGAAGTGATCGCCGTCGGCCCCGGCAAGCGCGACGAAGCCGGCAAGCTGATCGCCATGGACGTCAAGGTGGGCGATCGCGTGCTCTTTGGCAAGTACGCCGGCCAGACCGTCAAGGTTGACGGCGAGGAACTGCTCGTGATGCGCGAAGAAGACATCATGGGCGTCGTCGAGGCCTAAGCCCCCGCCTGTTTTGTTGTTCGATCAAGATTTCTGAATACATTGGAGTTTGAATCAAATGTCTGCCAAGCAAGTTCTCTTCGGTGACGACGCCCGCGTCAAGATGGTTCGCGGCATCAACACTTTGGCCAACGCCGTCAAGGTGACCCTTGGTCCCAAGGGCCGCAACGTCGTTCTCGAACGCTCCTTCGGCGGTCCGCTCGTGACCAAGGACGGCGTGTCCGTCGCTAAGGAAATCGAACTCAAGGACAAGTTCGAAAACATGGGCGCCCAGATGGTGCGCGAAGTGGCCTCCAAGACCAACGACAACGCCGGTGACGGCACCACGACCGCCACGGTGCTCGCTCAGGCCATCGTTGACGAAGGCATGAAGTACGTTGCCGCCGGCATGAACCCGATGGATCTCAAGCGCGGTATCGACAAGGCTGTCGCCGCTGCCATCGAATCCCTGAAGACGATCTCCCGTCCGACGACGACCACCAAGGAAGTCGCCCAGGTCGGCGCCATTTCCGCCAACTCGGATCAGGAAATCGGCGACATCCTCGCCAAGGCCATGGACAAGGTCGGCAAGGAAGGCGTGATCACGATCGAAGACGGCAAGAGCCTGAACAACGAACTCGAAGTCGTCGAAGGCATGCAGTTCGACCGCGGCTACCTGTCGCCCTACTTCATCAACACGCCCGAACGTCAGGTTGCCGTCCTCGACAATCCGTTCATCCTGCTGCACGACAAGAAGGTGAGCAACATCCGCGAACTTCTGCCCGTGCTCGAACAGGTTGCCAAGACGAGCCGTCCGCTGCTCATCATTGCCGAAGACGTCGACGGTGAAGCTCTCGCCACCCTCGTGGTGAACTCCATCCGCGGCATCCTCAAGGTTGTCGCCGTCAAGGCTCCCGGCTTCGGCGACCGCCGCAAGGCCATGCTCGAAGACATTGCCATCCTCACGGGCGGCACGGTCATTTCGTCCGACCTCGGCCTCACCCTTGAAAAGGCGACCCTTGAATCGCTCGGCCAGGCCAAGCGCGTCGAAGTGAGCAAGGAAAACACCACCATCATCGACGGTGCCGGCGACGCTCAGGCCATCGAAGGCCGCGTGACCAACATCCGCCAGCAGATTGAAGCCGCTTCGAGCGACTACGACCGTGAAAAGCTTCAGGAACGCGTTGCCAAGCTCGCCGGCGGCGTGGCCCTCGTCAAGGTCGGTGCCGCGACCGAAGTCGAAATGAAGGAAAAGAAGGCCCGCGTCGAAGACGCCCTGCACGCCACCCGCGCTGCCGTTGAAGAAGGCATCGTGGCCGGCGGCGGCGTGGCTCTCATCCGCGCCAAGCAGTCCATCCGCGACCTCAAGGGCGACAACGACGAACAGAACGCCGGCATCAAGATCGTGCTGCGCGCCATGGAAGAACCCCTGCGCCAGATCGTGGCCAACAGCGGCGACGAACCGAGCGTCGTGGTGAACGAAGTGGCCCGCGGTGAAGGCAACTACGGCTACAACGCTCAGACGGGCGAATACGGCGACATGGTGGCCATGGGCGTTCTCGACCCGACCAAGGTGACCCGTACGGCTCTGCAGAACGCCGCTTCCGTGGCCGGTCTCATCCTGACGACCGACTGCATGGTGGCCGACATCCCCGAAGACAAGCCCGCTGTGCCCCCGATGGGCATGGACGGCGGCATGGGCGGCATGATGTAATCCATCACGCCTGAAGCGTGCCGGACCGGATGAGCCTCCGGTCCCCGACGGCCTGAGGGAAGTTTCCTTCAGGCCGTTTTTGCGTCTTACTCCGGGCACTTTGCTCCTGACGCGAGTGCTACCATGCCGAACGCGTACTTTTCGTTTGGCTCGTTTTTCCATGGCGCTTCCCACCACACCTTTTGCCGCCACCGCTTTGGGCGTGCTCGCTCCCGTCTGCTGGGGCTGTTCTGTTTCGCTCATGCGCGCCATTGTCGAAGAATTCGGCGTTGCGCCGGGCGAATGTCTGCTCTACGCCATCGCTACGGTGTATCTGTACTTCACCGTGGGACTGCCGGATTTTTCCAAAATGCGTCTGCGCTACTGGATTTTCGGCATCGGAAATGCCCTTGCCTGCTCGCTCACGCTCGTCTTTTCCATCTACCTTTCGACGGGAGGCAAGCAGACGATGGAAGTCGGCATGATCAACTATCTGTGGCCGGCGATGACCATCCTCTTTGCGGTCCTTTTTACCGGGCAAAAGGCCGACTGGCGCCTTTGGCCGGGCATGGCGCTCTCTGTTTTCGGCATCTTCTGGATTCTTTCGGGCGGTGAATTTTCCTTCACCGAATTTGCCCAGCGGTTTCTCTCCAATCCCTGGAGCTACGTGCTCGCCTTCTTCGGTGCCCTCACGTGGGTCAACTACACGACGGTCACCAAGCTCTGGTCCGAAGGCCAGAATCCGAGCACGGTCGTTTTTGCTCTTCTGACGCTGATCTATGCGGGACTTTGGGCGTTGGGCGTGGGAGAGGTACACACCGCCACCGTCAAGGGAGCCTTCAGCTCCGTTTTCGGCGGCTTCATCATGGCCTCGGCCTATGTGCTTTGGACAAACGGAGTGCAGCACGGCCGCATCAGCATTCTGTCGATCGCTTCGTACTTCACTCCGGTGCTCTCGTGCGTGATCGGGGTCTTTTGGATCGACGCGCGACTGACCGGCGACTTTTGGGCCGGTGTTGCGGTGCTCACCGTGGGCTCGCTTCTTTGCTGGCGGGCGACCCGCACGGACACGCCAAGCGTTCAGCCGCGCGGCTCGAGCACATAGAGTTTGTCGTTTTCGCGTACGCGACCGGGAACAGTGAGTGTGACCGACTCCCCTTTTCGCGCCTCATTTTGGGCGGCATCGTCCCGAACGATGCTCTCGGCCTCAAACTCTACCGCCCCCGTGGTCGGCCCCACGACAAGGAGCCTGGCGCCCTTTGCAAAGCCTTCGGCCTCAATGACAAACTGCGCCACCCCCACACGAGCAAAATAATTCGTGCAGCGCCCTACGTGGCGCTTAACGAGCGATGCTTTGGAGCCCGAGGCGTCGGTGAGTGCGGCAACCTGCGCCCCGAGGTAGTAACCGTCCCAAAAGCCGCGGTGAAACACTTCTCCGAGCCGCGTGTTCCAGAGCGCCTTTTCTGCCTCCGTCGCGCCCCCGCGGCAGGCCGCACGCAGAGCCGCGTCGTAGCAGGAGACGACGTGCTGCACGTATTCGGCAGAGCGCGCTCTGCCTTCGATCTTGAAGACCCGCACGCCGGCATTGACCATGCGGTCGACAAAGTCGATTGTCTTTAAATCCTTGGGACTCATGACGGTCCCCGCGTCAAGTGTGAGGGCGATGTCGCGCTCGGCATCGTGAATCGTGTAGGTACGACGGCAGGTCTGCAGACACTCGCCTCGGTTGGCGCTTTTGCCGCGGGTGTGCAGGCTCATGTAGCAGCGCCCGCTCACAGCCATGCAAAGAGCCCCGTGGCAGAACATTTCCACGCGCATCAGCTGCCCGGAAGGGCCGCAGATACCTTCCTGCCGCACGGCCCGGGTGATGCGTGCCACCTGCTCGAGAGTGAGTTCGCGCGCGAGCACGGCAACGTCTGCAAACTGCGCGTAAAAGCGCAGAGCCTCGACATTGGCGATGTTGAGCTGCGTCGAAAGGTGCACGGGCAGACCGAGCGCTCGGCAGCGCATGAGCACCGCTACGTCCGAAGCGATGACGGCGTCAACGCTCGCCTGTCGGGCCGCTTCCAAAAGCTGCTCGAGCGCTTGGGCGTCGTCATCGAAAATCACGGTGTTGACCGTAAGGTATCCAAGTCGCCCCGCATCGTGAATGCGGTCCATGACTTCAGGCAGACAAGCGCGTGTAAAGGCTCGTGAACTGAGGGACCGCATGTTGAGTTCGCCCACGCCGAAATAAACCGAATCGGCGCCGTTGGCAAGGGCCGCCGAGAGCGTATCCCAGCCTCCGGCGGGCGCCATGAGTTCCAATTCGCTTCGATCCGTAAGGGACGTGTTGCTGCTGTGCATTCTGACCTCGATTGTTGACGCTCGTGCGTGAGTGTACCCGCTTCAGACGCGCCTCTCGAGGCGGGTGCTATCATGCGGCAACGCCCGTTTCGGGCCTTTGTGAGCATACATAGGGAAACAGTCCGATGACCTTTACCGAACTCATCAACGCCCGCACCGATGCGGTCGATTCCATGCTGTGCGTGGGCCTTGACCCCGACTTGAAGCGTCTGCCCGCCTGTCTTTCGTCCGACCCCGATCCCGTCTGGTCTTTCTGCAAAGCCATTGTGGACGCGACGGCCCCCTATGTGTGCGCCTTCAAGCCCCAGTTTGCTTATTTTGCCCCCGATCGCCGCGAGGCTACGCTCGAGCGCATCATTGCCTACATTCGCCAAACCTACCCCGACATTCCCGTCATTCTCGACGCCAAGCGCGGCGACATCGGCTCGACCGCCAAGCTCTACGCCCGCGAAGCTTTTGAGCGCTACAACGCGCACGCCGTCACGCTGTCGCCCTACATGGGGTTCGATACGATCGAACCGTACTTCGAATTTGCCGATCGCGGCGTCATTTTGCTGTGCCGCACCTCCAATCCGGGCGGCGCCGACATTGAAGAGCTGCGCGTGGGCGAGGAATTCGTCTACGAACGCATCGCGCGCCTTGCACAGGGCCCCTGGAACAAGACCGGACAGATCGGCCTTGTGGTGGGTGCCACGCAGCCCGCGGAAATCGCCCGTGTGCGTGCCGTTGCGCCCGACGTTCCCCTGCTCGTTCCCGGCATCGGTGCTCAAGGTGGCGACGTGGACGCAGCCGTTGCCGCGGGTCTTGACAAGCACGGCCGCGGCATGATCATCAATTCGAGCCGCGCCGTGATCTACGCCTCGAGCGGCGAAGACTTTGCGCAGGCTGCGGCACGTGCCGCCTGTGCGACGCGCGACGCCATCCGTGACGCCAAGCGCAAGGCGCTTGCCTGACCGGGAGGCCTCAAAGCGACAGCGGGCCGCCGAGCCCGCTTTTTTCAGACCATCAAACCCACCGCCGCCAGGGCTCGGTCGCGTACGGGCGAGACCACGTCGGGACGCCAGAGCGCACACAGCTCCACGCAGGGCGGCACGTCCGTCAGCCGTCGGCCGATGACGCTCGGCGGGAGCATGCAGAGGTAAAACTCGGGCACCAGCGCCAACCCCTGGCCGCAGCCGACGTAGGCCATCTGACGCATGGTCGAACTCACTTCATGCCTGATTTTGGGCTCAAACCCCACGCGGCGGCAGTTCTGACGCACCACCTGCACGATGTGGGGCGAGACGTTGTTGGCCACAAACACCCAGGATTCGTGCGACAAATCCGCAAGCTTAAGGTGCGGCTCGCTTGCCAGGCGGTGATAGACAGGCAAAAGCACCACGAGCGACTCCTGCACCAGCACCGAACGCGACAGACCGTCGTCACGCTCTTTTGCAAAATACCCTACGGCAAAATCAAACCCGTTGGCTTCCAAACTGGCGGACGCATCAACAGAGTCGATCTCCTTTGTAAAAAGCGAGATATCCGGCGCAACTGTCGCCAAATGCGCCGTAAATTTTGGGATCCAATGCAGCATGGCCTCCATCACGGCGCCCACCGTGACGAGCCCTTTCTGGCCGCTGCGAATACTTCCGACCGAATAGTCGAGCATCTCGACCTGCTCGATCACGCGCTGAATTTCGGGCATGAGCGAGCGCCCCTCGGGCGTCGTCTGTACCCCGCGGGGCGTACGCACCAAAAGTTTGAGGCCCAGACGAGACTCAAGCTCGTCAATCTGCGCCGTCAGGGGCGGCAGCGACATGCACAGCCTGTCGGCTGCCTTGCGAAGGCTCTTTTCCTCGACGACGACGGCAAAGAGCAACAGTTGTCGGATTTTTCGGTAATCAAAGCGATTCAGCATGGGGTGCACCAGTTTTGGGCAACAGAGTGCTATCAATTTTGATGCACTCAACTCTAATGCAGTTAATTATATTTCGCCCAACTAAGCACATTGCCCTAATAACTGCGATGGACGAACTTTCAACTTACGCTCTGATTACCCTCGTGACCTGCGCCACTCCCGGCGCAGCGGTTCTCAACACGCTCTCGTGCGCTCTGAACAGCACCTCCCGTCAGGCCTGGCGCGCGCCCCTCGGAAACGTGATCGGCATGCTGATCATGGGTGCCGTGACGGCTGCGGGTCTAGGCGGCATCATCGCCGCCAACGCCACGCTCTACGAAGGCCTGCGCCTGATCGGCGCTCTGCTTTTGGTGTGGTTCGGCGTCAAGAGCTGGAAGGCCGGCCGCATCAACGTCATGCATGCCGCCCGGGTGCACCACGCTGCCGACAAGGATCCGCACGTGATGCGCAACGCCGTTCTCCTGCAAGCCACCAATCCGATGCTGATCGTCTTTCTGATTTCGCTGCTGCCGCAGTTCCTGTCGGCCAACGATCCGCAGTACGTGCTGCACATGTCCGAACTCATCGGTGTCTTTGCGGCCATCTGCCTGTGCGTGCATCTGGCCTACAGCTACACGGCCGTCTTTGCCCGCAAAATGCTCTCGGGCCCGAATTTTTCCGTGTGGCTCAACCGCGTAAGCGCCATTCTCTTCTGGATGCTTGCAGCGGGTGTCGTGCGCTCGCTGTGCTGACGCATCTTCACTATAGCTGTCCCATTGAGGGCCGACCGCTTCCGAGTCGGCCTTTTTTTGTGGTGCGCCTACAATCAGACTGCAACCGACCTCTTTGCCATGCAAGATCTCACCGCCTACATTCTCGTGACCTTTGTGACCTGCGCCACTCCGGGCGCGGGCGTGCTCTTCACGGTTTCAAGCGGCCTGAAAAGCACTCTGCGGCAAGCCTGGAGGGCACCTTTGGGCAATGCGCTCGGCTGCCTGATGATGAGTATCCTGACGGCAACGGGCATCGGCGGCATCATCACCGCCTCTGCCGTTCTTTACGACGGACTGCGCCTGGCGGGCGCCGCGGTTCTCGTCTGGCTTGGCATCAAAAGCTGGCGATCGGGGCGCATGGACATTATCGGTGCGGCGCAGGCGCGCGCTCAAAGTGAGCAGAGCGGGCACGTACTGCGCGACGCACTGCTGCTGCAGACAAGCAACCCGATGCTGTTTGTGTTTCTGCTCTCACTGCTGCCGCAGTTTCTGACGGCCGACGATCCGCAATACGCGCTACACATCTCGTGTCTCATTGCGATTTTCATCGCCATATGTTTTTTCGTGCATTTGGCCTACAGCTGCACAGCAGTTCTTGCACGGCGATTTCTGTCGGGACCGAACTTTTCCTTCTGGCTCAACCGCGTGAGCGCAACTCTCTTCTGGCTTCTTGCTGCGGGCGTCGTGCGCAGTCTCTTTTGAGGTTTTCCATCTGCTCAAAAAAACAACAGGCCGCCCGAAAACTCTCAGGCAGCCTGCGCTAAAGGCGTTTTGTAACGCGTCTTAGGAAGCGGGCGTTTCCGGTTTTTTCTCGCTTGCCGCCGCGGCAGCATTGTCGGCAATGCGGGTGACGAGCACCTGATCGATGCGGGCGCCCTCGACGTCCACCACTTCGAAGCGGTAGCCGGCGTAGTTGACGCGATCGGTCAGTTTGGGCACGCGGCGCAGCATGTACATCATGAAGCCGGCCATGGTCTCATAGGTTTCTTCTTCAGGCATGCGTCGAATATCGAGCGTATTTTCCACGTCATCCACGGGCGTGGCGCCGTCAATAAGCCAGGAGCCGTCGTCGCGCTCAACGATCTGCAGATCGTCGACCGTGGGCACGTAGTCGCCCATGATGACCCAGAGAATGTCCTTGAGGGTGATTACGCCCACCGTGAGCGCGTATTCGTTGACGACGACCGCAAAGTCGGTCTTCTGCGCCTTAAACAGATCGAGCGTCTCCGACAGGGTCAGCGAATCGGGCACGGACAGAACCTGCTTGACCAGGCCGCTGTCGCGCAGCGAAAACTGCTTGCCGTCGGCATAGCGTCGGAGCAGCTCCTTGGCATCGACGCAGCCGATCACCCGGTCGACCGTGCCGTCGCAGACGATGTACTTGTCGTGCGGGCTGTCCTTGACCTGCTGCGTGATCTGATCGTACGTGGACTTCAGATTGAAGTACACAATGTTGTCGCGGGCGGTCATCGCTGAGGGCACAAGACGGCTTTCAAGATCCATCACGTTGGTGATGGCGGCCTGCTCCATGGGATCGAGGAGACCGGCGGCAACACCTGCCTCGACCGTGGCAACGATGTCTTCGTTGGTGATCTTTTCATTGGACTTGCCCGAGACGCCCAGCATCTTCATGATGAAGTTGCTGATGCCCGACAACACCCACACCAGAGGCTTAAAAATGGTGATGAAAAAGAGCATCGGCCGCACCATGGCCACGGCCATCTGTTCGGGCTTGCTCATGGCAACGAGCTTGGGGATGAGATCGGCAAAGATCACAAACAGCACCGTCACGAACACAAACGAACAGGTAAAGGAAACCGATGCGAGCATGTCGGGCGGCAGCACGGGGCGCAGGAGTTCGGCAAAGGCGTCCGTAAAGGCCGCCTCACCGACGATACCGCCCATGATGGCCACGGCGTTGATGCCAATCTGCACGACCGAAAAGAAGGATCCCGGATTCTCTTTGAGTCCGAGCACCAGCTTGGCCCGCTTGTCGCCCTTTTCCAGCATACGGTTCAGGCGCAGCTTGCGCGACCCGGCCAGAGCGATTTCCGACATCGCAAAATAGGCTGCCGCCACGAGCAGCCCGGTGACCATCAATACGTTGACAAACATGCTTTTTGCTCCCCACTCCTTCTGTCTTTGTGCGCCGCTCTATTGCTGACGGATCAAGGCGCGGCCCCGACCCTGCGGCGTTGTCGTGTTGCGCTGATTTTCCAAGGAGTTTTTTCTTGTTTTTTCAGTCTCTCGGCCGCACCCTCAGGCGGCACAATACACCCCAACCGTAATTATCTCATTGATAGTGCTGCAAATTCAAGTTGCACAATTTGGAATGCAAGCACGTGAAACGGGCAAAAAGATGCCATGTTCAGGCAACTCGGCAGCCCCAAAAAAGCCCATAATGGTGCATCCTGTTTGATGGGGAATAGCCATGCACAACTTTGAAAGCGTTTCGTTGGACAAGGCCTATCGGCTCTTTAATCTGGGCGCCACCACTTTGGTATCGGCCGCGCACGAGGGGCAATCGGATGTGATGCCCGCTGCCTGGGCGTGCCCATTGGATCTGTCGCCCTGCAAGGCTACGGTTGTCGTTGATAAAAGTCACTACACGCGTCAGCTCATTGAAAAGAGCGGTTTTTTTGCTCTTTTGCTTCCCGGCGCAGGCATTGTGCGTGAGACGTTGGCTCTGGGCTCGATGTCGCGCAACGACGTCGATGACAAGCTCACCCGATCGGGCGCCGAATTTTCAAACATTGAGGGCTACCCCATGCCTTTTGTGCAAGGGTCCGTCGCCTGTGCCGTTTTCCGCGTCCTCTCCGAGCCCCACAACGAGAGCGCCTACGATCTTTTTATCGGCGAGTGCGTCGCCGCCTGGGCCGATCCGCGCGTCTTCACGAACGGTCACTGGCATTTTGAGAGCGCTCCCGAAGCTCTTCGCACGCTGCACTACGTTGCCGGCGGCACCTTCTACGCCATCGGCGAGAAGATCGAAGTCGCCTAAAAGGCTCTTGAAAATCTAAAAAAAGCGCACGGCCCCTTTTTGCGGAACGTGCGCTTTTTTCGTTATCGGCGGACCATTCAGTCCTTGGGCGGCTCGCTCTTGGCGGACTCAGGCGTCAGAAGCTTGCCGTCCTTTTTGCGCCAGCGCCACAGACACAGTGCACCGACAAGCACGAAGATGGACCCCGCGTACATCAGCTGGTGCGAAGCGTTGTGGTCCGAACTCATCACCATGTAGCGGCCGATCGCCACGACGGCAATCGCAATCGGCATGGCGATGGTGAGTTCATGATCACTGTGCATGGCCGCACGCGCCATCACCAGAACTTCGACGTACAAAAAGAGCATCAGCAGATCGCCCAGCGAAGCCGTGCGGGTAAAGACCATGGCCATCATTTCGGTCACGAAGCAGTAGGCCACCACCACCGAAATCGCCATGAGGCCGAGAAACTGCGCCCAGACAAAGAGCTGATCCGTCAGTTTGAGAACATTGGAAATGACACCGCTTTGGTGCGCATCGTTGTGCATTAAGTCTCCCTTGTGAGTAAAAATTTGGAGTCGATTATGGCAAAAAACACTTAATCGAGCATGGCCGCCAGACCGCAGAGCGCGTGAAGAACGGTCGCCTCGCGCACGGCCCGTCGGTCGCCGTCGAAATGCTGCGTTTCTGTCGAGGCCGACACCCTGTCGCCCTCACGGCGGGCAAAACCGAAGCACACTGTTCCTACGGGCTTGCCGGGCACGGCTCCGGCGGGGCCGGCAATACCGGAAACGGCCACGGCGTGCGTGGCGTTGCTGCGCTCGAGCGCTCCGACAGCGAGCTCTTTTGCAGTCTGCTCGCTCACGGCGCCGAACCTGCGCAGTGTCTCACCGCTCACGCCGAGCATCTCCCGTTTGGCTTCATTGGTGTAGACCACAAAGCCCCGATCGACCCAGGCGCTAGAACCGGGCACCTGCGTCAGGGCATAGGCTACGCCTCCCGCCGTACAGCTTTCTGCCGTCGCAAATACCGCGCCGCGCGCGAGCGCAAGTCGCCCCGCCTTCTCAGCGGCCGAGGCAATCAGATTTTCAAGGTCGTTCATCCAAAAATTCCCGCAATTGAAGCCGCCGAACCGAAAAAGCGGACTGCCGCCCAATCAAGAGCAAGAATCGCCGCCACGGCCCAGACGGCCGCCAAAAGGTCGTCGAGCATCACCCCGAGCCCCGAATGCATGTGGTTGTCGATCCAGGCCGCGGGCGGGAGCTTGACGATGTCGAACACGCGAAAGGCGGCAAAACTGAGCGCCCAGCAAAGAGGCGTCTGCGGAAAGCACAGGCACACCAGCCACACGGCCACGACTTCGTCGATGACGATACAGCCCGCGTCCTGCACTCCCAGGTCGCGCCCGGTCTTTTCGCTTGCCCAAACGCCGGCAACGAACGTCACCAGAATGAGCGCCACCAGCGCCCGCCAGTCGAGCCACTGCACGAGGGCCGCCCAGACAAGGACGCCGGCTGCCGTACCCCAGGTGCCCGGACCGGGGCGCATGACGCCCGCGCCGAAAAAGAGCGCCAGCGCATGCGCCGGGTGTGAAAACACAAACCGCAGGGTGGGTCGAATCCGATAGGCCGGATTGGCCGCACTGTATTTATGCATCCATCCCATGGTCGGGCTCCTTTCCGTGGTGCATCAGGATTCGGCAAAGTGGTCAAAACCGCTCTTGGGCAGGCAAAGCACTTCACCGCGCGCGTCGCAGATCGTCAGGCGCACGTCGTCTTCGGGTGACTTGGGCACGATGGTACCGATGCGCGCGACGTTCGTCAGACTGGAAATGGCGGCCTGCTCGATGAGACCGCGCTTGTCGGCGGGCGCCGTAAAAACAAGCTCATAGTCGTCGCCCCCCGTCATGGCCGCTTCAATTCGCTGCGGCTGCGCAAGAGCGGCAAGCGCCGGATGCACCGGCACATTGTCCCAAAGCACGTCGGCTGACACGTCGCTGCGCTCGAGAATGTGCCCGAGGTCCTGTGCAAGGCCGTCGGAGATGTCCGCACATGCCGTGGCCGACGCCAAAAGGGCCGTGCCGAGGGCGTTGCGTGCCTGCGGGCGATCCATGCGTTCGGCCGCCGACGCAAAATACTCGGGCGGAAGCGTCCACTTGCCCCAACGGTGCATCAGGGCCGCGTAGGCCCCGCCAACCGTCCCCGACACCCAAATATCGTCCCCCGGGCGGGCCCCCGAGCGCGTGAGCCCCATCTGCTGCGGCAGATCTCCCATGGCGGTGATCGAGATCGTCACCGGCGCGTGTGCTTCACCCACCTGCGCCGTGCGGGTCGTATCTCCCCCCAAAAGAGGACATTGGCTTTGAACGGACAGCTCCATCAGACCTCGCGTAAAGCCCGCAAGCCAGGCGTCGTCCCTTTCAGGCAGAGCAATCGAGAGAAAAAAGGCACGCGGCACGGCGCCGGCTGCCGCCAGATCCGACAGGTTCACTGCGAGGGCCTTGTAGCCGACGTCCTCGGGGCGTGCATTGGGCAGAAAATGCGTCCCGATGGCCATCATGTCGCACGTGACGGCAATGCGTCCCGCGGGCAGATCGATGATGGCGCAGTCGTCTCCCACACCCTTGCTCTTCCAAGCGCCGAACGTTTCGTGCGTGAAATAGCGTTCAATGATTTGAAATTCACCTCTCTGAGCCATAGCTTCACTTCCTGCAAAAAAAGCGTGCGCATCCGCCGCCCTTTCTCGGGTGCATCCGGTGCGTCGCTCAGGCGAGTTTAGTCGCCGCCCGCGCCCGCGAACAATGATGCAGCGGAAAATTTGCAACAAAAAAAGGCAGACGGCACGCGGCGCAGTTTCCTGCGTCTGCGTGCAGACTGCCTCGGACGGGAAGAACTCTTCCCGTCGACGCATCGAGCGTCACTGCTTACGGGAAGCAACCTCCGCGGGACGCACCTCGGCGGCCACCTTGTCGAGCACGCCGTTGACGATCTTGTAGCCGAGGTCAGCGCCGAACTGCTTGGACAATTCCACCGCCTCGTTGATGACGACACGATAGGGATTTTCAAGGCAGTGCTTGAGTTCCCAGGTGCCGATCATCAGGCAGGCACGCTCCACGACGGACATGCGGGAGATATCGCGCGTCAGGTACTTGCTCAAAATCGCTTCGATTTCTTCGCGCTCCTCAATCACGCCGGACAGAATGGCCGAGTAGAGCTGGCGGTCGCAGGCTTCAAAGTCTTCGGCCGTCAGGTTGCAGTCCGCCACGGGCTGTCCCTCGTCGGTGATCACGCTCAGAAGATTGGCGTCGATCTGCGCAAAATCGGCCTGCGGATTGGCAATGGCTTCGTAGATACCGAGCAGCGCAAACTCACGGGCCTTGCGGCGGTTGCAGGGCTTCTCACTCATTGTCGTCCTCGTCGACATATTCGCTCACGGCGGGGAATTCAGCAGCCAGATTGGCCATTTCGACGGCGCAGCGTGCGCAGTCCTTGCCCTTCATGGCGGTACGGGCCTTGCACTGTTCGTCGTTTTCGGTCGTCAGCACGCCGTTGGCAACGGGAATGTCGTACATCTCGGCGATTTCCGCGATGCGGGCGGCCGACGTGTTGGACACGATTTCAAAGTGATAGGTTTCACCGCGAATGACGGCGCCCAGAGCGATGAGAGCGTCGTACTCGGCGGTTTCGGCCAGACGGGCCAGAGCAAACGGGATTTCCAGCGCCCCCGGCACCGACACCATCGTGATGTCTTCTTCTTCAACGCCGAGTTCCTTGAGTTCATTGAGGCAGGCTTCAAACTCTTCCTTGCCGGCGTATTCGTTAAAGCGCGAAACCACCACGCCGATACGCAGGCCGGAACCGTCGAGGCTGCCCACAATCGTATCGATTGCCATGATTACTACTCCTATGTCCTTGGGATGGCTCCATCCCACAATTTCAAAAGCAACACTCCGTCCTGCTCCCCGACGGGCAGCAAAACGGTCATTAATGACGCAAAGAGTCCCGCACGGCCTGATGGCCGCACGCGGATCGTGCGCCAATTGTACTGACTGACGGGAAAAATAGCTTGTCAGTCGCCCGTCAGCTCCCATGCTCGGGCCGCTAAAATGACTTCCCGTTGTCTGTTTTCTTTTTCAGGACTGTTATGCCCGTTGATTACGAATTTCTCATCGCCTGGTGCTGTCTGGGCTTTTCCCTCATCTATCTGGGCATTCAGTGCTTTCGACTGCTCTGGCCCGTCTGGTCGATGAAGCTCGACCGCAATCACCGAGCCACGCACGAGCGCTTTGCCAAAAACACGATCGGACTTACGGAAAAAAGCGTGGAGACGGCCGTGACGAGCCAGGCGTGCTTTAACCGTCTCTTTAAGGACGAAGACCTTACGAGCGACGAAAAACTCGCCAAGAAGAAGCTGCAGTTCTGGATGTTCTTTACTGCGGGCACCGTAGCACTGCTCTACTTCGTGCGTTTTTACCCGGGCATTCCGCCCGAGGCGAGCAACTACGCACTCGACGCGGTCATCATCGCGCTGGGCACGGTCTTCGGCGCCCTTGCGGACTACCGCATCAGCCGCTCGGCCGAATACGTTGCAAAGGCCCTTGAGGCGCAAACTTCCAAGGCCGACTAAAACACCGGCCAATAGGGCACGGGGACCTGCACGGCCTCGTGCAGAACGTTGGCGGCCATCCAACCCCAGTTGGGATTGCGGATCATTTCGCGCCCGATCCCCACACCATCGGCATCACCGCCCTCGAGAACGGCTTCAGCCTGCATCGGATCGGTGATGCAGCCGACGGCATAACTCACGAGCCCCGTTTCACTGCGAATGCGCCGCGCGCGTCCGGCATGCGCCGCCACACTCGGTTCGGGAAGCCTTTGCTCGGGCGTCAGGCCTCCGGGCGACGCCTCGGCCGCCGTCAGCCCCAAAGCGCGGGCTTCTTTTAAAAGCGCTACGGCATCGTCCATGGTCCAGCCGCCCGGCACGCCGTCTCCGGCCGAAACTCGCATCATCACGGGCATTTCGGGCACAGCTCCCAAAACAGCCTTGAGAACTTCGAGCACAAAGCGTCGGCGGCCTGCCGCATCTTTCCCCCAGGCGTCCGTACGACGGTTGGTCACGGGTGACAAAAACTGGTGCAGCAGGTAGCCGTGTGCAGCGTGCAGCACCAATCCGTCAAAGCCCGCAGCCCCGGCCCTGCGGGCAGCCTGCGCAAACGCTGTGATGATTCCGAAAATTTCTTCTTCAGTAAGGGCCCTTGCCTCGGGGTAAGAGTCGTCATAGCGCGAGGCGCTCGGCGCAACGAGTGCAAAGCCTCCTTCATCGCCGGCAGCCGTGCCGCGGCCCAGAGCCGGATCCCGACGCCCGCCCTTGCGGCCTGCGTGCGAGAGCTCAAGAAAAATTTTCGTTTCGGGCGCTACGCTCTTACATGAAGCCACAAGCCGGGCAAGCCCCTCCTGCTGAGCGTCGTCGGTGAGCGCCAGACAGCGGGTCGTAATGCGTCCGTTCATCTGCACCGCGGTTGCCTCGACCATGACAAGGCCCGCCCCCGAGCAGGCCATTTTGGCGTAATGCATGGAGTGCCAAGCC
Source organism: uncultured Sutterella sp. (assembly GCA_945834535.1). Lineage (GTDB taxonomy): Bacteria > Pseudomonadota > Gammaproteobacteria > Burkholderiales > Burkholderiaceae_F > Duodenibacillus. The sequence continues at coordinate 75,058 of CAMAHM010000002.1, forward strand.
TGGGGCAGTCCCCCGTCGGCACGGCACTGGCACATCGGCGGCACGGCAATGCGGTTGGGGACGGTAATTTTCCCCAACGCAAGCGGCTCAAACAAACGGGCGCTCATGGCGTTAAAAGAGCGAGTCGCCCTCTTCTTCGCGCAGCTTGACCATGCGCTCGACGTAACGGGCGATGGTGTCGACTTCAAGGTTGACCCAGCTCTGCGCCTTGAGATTCTTGAGAGTCGTCACCTGCATCGTGTGCGGGATGAGGTTGATCGACACAAGAGCTCCCATGGCGGTGTCTTCCACCTCGTTGATCGTGAGCGACACACCGTTCACGGCAATCGAGCCCTTGTAGGCGAGGTAGGGCGAAAGCTTCAGAGGAGCGCGGATCACAAGCTTGTAGCTTTCAGCAACCTGCGTCATGGACTCCACGGAACCCACACCGTCCACATGCCCGCTCACAAGGTGTCCGTCGACGCGGTCCCCCAGTCGCATGGCCTTTTCCAGATTGACTTCGCCGAAGGTGTCCAAACCGCTCGTCTTGGAAAGGCTTTCGGCGCTCACGTCGATCTGAAAGCTGTTGCCTTCGATCTTGGTAACGGTCATGCAGGCGCCGTTGACGGCGATCGAGTCGCCCACGCGGACTTCTTCAAGATGAAATTCTTCGGGCGTGACAATCGTCAGACGCACACCGTCGCCGAGCTTTTCGGGTTCGCGAACTTTCCCGACGGCCTGAACAATACCGGTAAACATTTTGGGTTGATTCCTTTGCAAGACGCTTTGACGACGATGCCCCTAAGGCCCCGCCGCAAGTCGTGATTAAAAATTTCAGCGCTTATTTTAAGGCCTCAGGTTCAGGACTCCGTCAGACCGTTTTGCGCAGCACGATACGCAGGTCTTCGCCCACGGGCAAGACCTCGTGAAAGTGCCAACGAAAAATCTCGTCCATAGTCCGAAATTCAGGCAGATTGGCCCAGCCCGGGCCGCGCCCGATCATGGCCGGAGCCGCGTAGCAGACGATCTCGTCCACCAGCCCGGCAGCAAGAAGCCCGCCGTTCAAGCCCGCGCCCGCCTCCACGTGCAGTTCGTTGACGGCGTCGTCGCCGATCGCTTTTACGGCCGAAGCAAGTTCAATATGCCCGTTGGCATTTAAGGGCAACGCCACCACGCGGGCGCCCGCGTTTTCCAGAGCGCGCACATCCGCGTCCCAGGCATCGGTCCCCACGAACACCGTGGCGGGAGCTCCTTGGAGAATGCGGGCCGTGACGGGCGTGCGGGCCCGCGTGTCAAAGATGTACTTGGCAGGACTCGGCAGCGAAGCGTCGCAACGCACATTCATCTGCGGGTCATCGGCAAGCACCGTACCGATGCCGGTCAGAAGGCCCTGAGCGCGGGCGCGCAACCTCTGCCCGTCTTCACGCGCCGAAGGGCCCGTAATCCACTGACTGAGCCCGTTGGCAAGTGCGGTACGACCGTCCAGGCTTGCCGCCACCTTCATGCGCACCCACGGCAACCCCGTCTTCATGCGCGTCAGAAACCCGATGTTCGATTCAAAGCACTCTTTTTCAAGCACCCCCGTGAGCACTTCGACACCGGCTTCGCGCAGCATCGCTACGCCCCTGCCGGCCACAAGCGGATTGGGGTCGAGCACCCCCACCACGACGCGGCGGATTTTTTCCTTGATAAGACGCAGCGCACAGGGAGGGGTTCTGCCGTAATGCGAACAGGGTTCAAGCGTCACGTAGGCCGTGGCACCCTCTACCGAGATCCCGGCGGCAAGGGCATTTTCGATAGCGTCGACTTCGGCGTGTCTTGAGCCCGGCGCGTGGGTGTGGCCGCGCGCGATGATTTGCCCGTCGCGCACCAACACACAACCGACAGCAGGATTGGGAGGGGCGATGTAGCGGCCCTTGCGCGCTTCTTCGAGCGCCATACGCATCAGAGACTCGTCGTGGCGCAAAACTTCAGCGTTACTCACGATCCGTTCCCCGACTTCAAAGCAGCAAGCACCGAACGGCTCTTTGCGGTGGCCTTGCCGGTTTTTGCCGGATCAATCAGGCCCTTGATGAACTGCTCGAACGCGGCGGGGCTGTCCAAACTCAGGTACACGCTCGCAAAGCGCACGTAGGCAATAAGGTCGAGCTTTTTGAGCTCGCGCAGCACGAGTTCGCCCACCTTTGAGGAAGGCACCTCGCGCTCGCCCAGGGTACGCAGTTCGTGCTCGATGCCGCCGATGGCCTCTTCGAGGCGTTCGTTGGTAACGGGGCGCTTACGCAGGGCAAGCTTCATCGAAGCACGTACCTTGTCGCGGTCGTATTCGCGCTTGTCGCCCGTTCGCTTGATGATGAAGGGCATGTTGAGCTCCACCCGCTCGAAGGTCGTAAAGCGCTTGCCGCACTGTGCGCAGCTGCGGCGCCGTCGGATCGAAAAGCCGTCCTGACTGGCACGAGAATCGATGACCGCCGTATCGAGGCCTTGGCAGAAGGGACAACGCATGAGGGAGCTCTCCTAGAGTCAACAACGGCGCCGAGGCACTGCGAGTGATGCGCCCGACGCCGCAAACTGGTTCAGTTAGAGACGGTACACCGGAAAGAGTGCCGTCAGGGCATCGACCTCGCGGCGCACGCGCTCAAGGACAGTTGCGTCTTCAGGCGCGTCGAGCAGATCGGCAATGAGGTCGGCCGTCTTGCGCATCTCGTTTTCCTTAAAGCCGCGCGTGGTCATGGCGGGCGAGCCCAAACGAATACCCGACGTCACGAAGGGCTTTTCGGGATCGTTGTGAATCGCATTTTTGTTGACCGTGATGTGCGCGGCGCCGAGCAGCGCCTCGGCGGCCTTGCCGGTGATGTGCTTGGGCCGCAGGTCCACGAGCATAACGTGGCTTTCGGTACCGCCCGAGACGATGCGCAGACCGCGCTTTTCGAGCTGGTCGGCAAGGGCCTGAGCGTTCTTGAGCATCTGCCGGCCGTAGTCGGCAAATTCAGGCTTGAGAGCTTCGCCGAAGGCAACGGCCTTGGCAGCGATCACGTGCATCAGAGGCCCGCCCTGCATGCCCGGGAAAACGGCCGAATTAATGGCCTTTTCAAGTTCGGGCTTGGCGAAGATGACGCCGCCGCGCGGACCGCGCAGGCTCTTGTGCGTGGTGGTCGTCACGATGTCGGCGTGGCCGAACGGGCTCGGGTAGGCGCCCGCGGCCACAAGACCCGCGTAGTGCGCCATGTCGACCATCAGGAGTGCGCCGACGCTGTGAGCGATCTGGGCAAAGCGGGCAAAATCGATTTTGAGCGAGTAGGCCGAAGCACCGGCGATGATGAGCTTGGGCTTATTTTCCTGCGCAAGGCGCTCGACTTCGTCGTAGTCGATGGCTTCGGTTTCATCATTGAGGCCGTAGCTCACGATGTTGAAGTACTTGCCCGAGAAGTTGAGATGCATGCCGTGCGAAAGATGGCCGCCGTCGGCCAAGCTCATGCCCATGACGGTGTCGCCGGGCTTTAAAACAGCCATGAAGACCGCCGCATTGGCCTGTGCGCCCGAGTGCGGCTGCACGTTGACCATCATTTCCACGCCCGCGGGCTCGCAAAAGAGCTTCTTGGCGCGTTCGATGGCGATGCGCTCGACGATGTCGACGTACTGGCAGCCGCCGTAGTAGCGCTTGCCGGGGTAGCCCTCGGCGTACTTGTTGGTGAGCTGACTGCCCTGCGCCTGCATGACGGCCGGGGAAGCATAGTTTTCACTGGCGATAAGCTCGATATGCTGCTCCTGGCGCTGCATTTCGCTTGCAACCGCCTGCCAGACCTCGGGATCCGTGACCGCAACGGTTTCGTTGTAGTGGTACATCTTCGTTGTTTTCCTCATGAATGCGTCCTCGCTCAAGCCGCTCCTTGAGCGGCCTCTCCCAGAGCCTCGGACACGACACCAAAACACGGATGCCGACGCGCAAATCTGCAACGCGCAAACACCCCCTTGGAACGCCCCCCTAAAGGAGCGATCCGTTTTCTTATCCGCGCTAATTATGGCTCAAAAAGAACAACGGGCAAACGACGAAAGTCGCGTTCCGACACCGACGTCATCAAAGCTTCACGTTTGCTGCACAAAGCCATCATCAAAGTGCCTTCGTCCCGTCATGTGCTCCGCGCAAACTGCCTGCGTCCGTACCTCACGGGCACAGACCTCGGTCATTCGGGGAGAAAACAATCATGGAAAACTATTATCTGGCACTTCTTGTCTTTCTGGGCATCGTGGCCGCCTTCGATATTTTCGTGGGCGTGAGCAACGACGCCGTCAACTTTCTGCAGTCGGCCGTCGGAAGCCGCATCGCCTCTTTCAAAACCATCATGTGCACGGCCGCCGCAGGCGTGCTTCTGGGGTCTACATTCTCTTCGGGCATGATGGAGGTAGCCCGCTCGGGCATCTTCTACCCGCAGATGTTCAACTTTGAGCAGATCATGGTCATCTTTTTTGCCGTCATGGTGGCCGACATCATTCTGCTTGACATGTTCAACACACTCGGCCTGCCCACTTCGACCACCGTGTCGATCGTCTTTGAACTGCTGGGCAGCGCCCTTGCCGCCGCCAGCGTGACGCTCTGGCAGCAGGACGCCTCTGTGGGCGAAATTGTTCACTACATCAACAGCTCCAAAGCTCTCACCATCATTTCGGGCATCCTGATTTCCGTGGTCGTGGCCTTCATCACGGGCGCTTTGGTGCAATACGTCACGCGCCTTATCTTCACGTTCAACTTTGAACGCACATATCGGCGCTTGGGCGGCGTCTTTGCGGGACTGGCACTCACTGCCATCGTCTACTTCCTGATCATGAAGGGGGCCAAGGGCGCAAGCTTCATGCGCCCCGAGTGGCTTGCCTTTATGAAGGTTCACACGCTCACGATCGTGACGGGGCTCTTTGTGGGACTGAGCATCGTCTTTCAGATCCTTATCACAGTCTTTAACACCAACGTTTTCAAAATCGTCATTTTGTCGGGAACGTTTGCCCTTGCCTTTGCCTTTGCCGGGAACGATCTGGTCAACTTCGTCGGCGTGCCGCTTGCGGCCTGGGACGCCTACAAGGAATGGACGACCTCGGGAAGCGCTCCCGACGCGTTGATGATGACAAGCCTCGCGGGCCCGAGCAAAGCCTCCACCCTCATTCTTCTCGCTTCGGGACTGGTGATGGTCGGTACGCTCTTTTTCTCGCGCAAAGCGCTGCGCGTCATCCGCACCTCGATCAACCTGTCCGCCTCCCATGCCGCTGAAAAGGAACAGTTCGGTTCCTCCGCGGCGGGCCGCATGATCGTGCGTGCCTCGATGCATGTGGGCACCCTCATCAATCAATTCATTCCCGGCGCCGTTAAAAAGCGCATCGACACCCGCTTTACTCCCAAACAGCTCGAACGGGACGAAGAGCCTTTACCTTTTGACTATGTGCGAGCCTCCATCAATCTCATGGTGAGCGCGGCGCTCATTGCCAGTGCAACGAGTCTCAAGCTCCCGCTTTCGACCACCTATGTCACCTTCATGGTCGCCATGGGTTCGAGCTTTGCCGATCGCGCCTGGGATCGTGAGTCGGCCGTCTACCGCGTCTCCGGGGTGCTCACCGTGATCAGCGGCTGGTTCGTCACGGCCCTTGCCGCCTCGACGCTGGCAGCCCTCGTGTGCGGTTTCACGCTCTGGGCCGAAGAACTCGGTGCCTCCGTCATGGCGCTCATTGCCGTCCTATTGTTGGTGCGCAGCAACATCCGTGCCCGCCGTGAGGAAGAAGCCGTCACCCGAGAAATCAACACCCGCTACAACACCCAGGATGTGAGCAACCTCATCCAAACCCACGCCGGCGAACACGTCGTCGAAACCGTAGGGCTGTACGGCGTCGTGGCGCGCTGCTTCCTCGAAGACGACGAAAAGGAACTCAAGGCGACCCGCAACGACTGCGCAACTCTTGTGGAAGCCCTCAAGAGTGAACGGAGCCTCTACTACAGCATGGCCACTTCGCGCTTTAACGCCACCAAGGCCGATATGGACGCCCGCTACTGCTACTACCGCATTTACTCCAACCTGCGTGCGGCAGCCGGAGCGCTTGAAAACCTTTCGACGCTGGCGTACGAGCACTGTGCCAATCGTCACCGTGTGTTTGCGGGGGAACTGCGCAACGATCTGGAGGTTCTGACCATCTATCTGCAGGAAATCACGGAAAGCGCGGTGGGACGCGCCGATCTGGACAACCTGCTGGCGCACGCCCAGGAAGCGGGCGCGAGAATCGACAGCCTGCAGGCCGAACTGCTGCGCCGTATTCCGCACGACAAGCTGTCGCTGCGTGGCAGTGAGCTTTATCTCACGTTCCTGCAAGCGGCCCGCCTGATGGTCAATCACTTTGCCATCGCCGCCATGATGCAAAAGCGCCTGCGCGAACTCGCCGCACAGGAAACGGACAAGCCTGCATCGGCCGAGTCATCGAAGTCGTCTCCTTAATCGGGTAGGAGGCGTGGGTACCCCCACGCCGTCCTCCCACACCACCCACCGTA
>CAMAHM010000003.1 GCA_945834535.1 uncultured Sutterella sp.
GATTGAGAGGTGCGATTTAACGGCGGCGCGCGGGCTTGGCCTTTTTGGCCGCCTCAATGTCGCGCTCACGCGTCACTTCGGCGATTTCCTGCACACAGGCAGCAAGATCGGCGAGCGCCTCGTCCAAATCGGCAAATGCGACCTCTTCCTCGATGCCGTTGAGAACTTCCTGCACCTCGGCGTCATTGTCCGCCTCCTCTTGTTTGGACTCATAGCGCAGGACGCCCACCAAAGCGGCCTGCACGGCCTTATTCTGACTCTTGAGCAGTTCCGGCCAGGCCGAACAGGCAAACGCAAAGCCGTCGGCAAAGGGAGCAAGCGCGGCAAATTCATCCTCGCTGTCAGACTCGTCGTCGTAGATGATGGGGTCGATCGGCTTTTCCGACAGAATCTGCGCTTCGATTTCGGCGCCGCGCGCCAAAATAAGCTTTCTGAGCGTGGCCTGACGCTGGGGATCGGCCAGTTTGGCGCGGTTGCTTCCCTGCATGTCAAAAACGAGGGGCAGCCAGTCTTCAAGGGCGGGCGGCGTTTTCAGAAGCGCAATCGCGGTGAGGTAGCCGTCGAGCATGTCTGCTTCCATCGGCACAAACGGTTCGGGGATGCCGGCAAGCAGTTCGCCGAGTTGATCGATTTGTTCAAGCGTAAGGTGCTGGGTCATGGTGCACAAACTCTCAAAGGGGGTCTAACGACAGCCGGTCCAGACCGAGAAAATCCTCGGCAAGAACGGACTGCACGAACCGGGAAGGTTCGAACTCGGGATGGTCTTTCTGATACTTCTGGACAACACGACGCACGTCGCCGGCCGATGCGCAGCGGCGCAGGTTGCGGGCCAGACAACGATTGTCGTCAAGACGACTCTGCGTCAGGCGTTCCTTGACCGCCAACATGCCGACGCTGTCGACAGACAGGCTGCGCAGACCGGCGCCGACAAGATACTGCGCAAAGAAGGGATCCGCGGCGGCCTGACCGCAGACGCTGATATCCTTGCCGGCCTTGACGGCTTTGCCGATGACCTCGGCAAGCATACGCAGCATGGCCGGGTGCATCGGGTGGCACAGTCCAGCGACGGAAGGTTCGAGTCGGTCGGCTGCGATCATGAATTGCATCAGATCGTTGGTGCCGACGCTCGCGAAGTCGAGAACCTTCAGATAGTGCTCCAAACAGAACACGGCAGCGGGCACTTCGATCATGCCGCCCACGGGGATGTCGTCGGCCACGCGGAAGCCTTCGGCTTCAAGTTCGCGCCGGCACTGGGTCATCACGTTGCGCACGTGCAGCACTTCGCTGATGCGGCTCAGCATGGGAATCAGAATACGCACGTTGCCGACAGCAGAAGCCCGCAGAATGGCGCGCATCTGGGTCTTGAAAAGTTTGGGGTGCTCGATGCAGAAACGGATGCCGCGCCGTCCCATGGAGGGGTTGATGACGGCCGCTTCCAGACTCTCGCCGATGCTCTCGAGAGCCTGCGCAGTCGGGGTCTTGTCACCACCGAGGTCCATGATGCGGATGGTGACGATTTTGCCCTTCATGGCGCGAATGACGCTCTCGTACGCCTGGGTCTGTTCGTCTTCGCCCGGCATATCGGGCCGGTTCATAAAGAGAAATTCCGAGCGGAAAAGTCCGATACCGTCGGCACGGTTTTTGACGACGTCGGCAACGTCTTCGGGAAGCGCAATGTTGCCGAGCAGCTCCACGGTCGTTCCGTCGAGCGTGGTGCACGAGCGTGAGCGCAGCGTGCGCAGGCGGCGCGAGTTGCCGACTCTTGTGCGCGACATTCCCGCCAGAGCGGGCATTTGCTCTTCGCTCGGGTTGACGAGGACGGTCGATTCGCTGGCGTTGAGGAAGATGACGTCGTCTTCATGAACGCGCTCGCGAATGCCCGACACATTCACCATCATCGGAATTTCGAGCGATCGCGCAAGAATCGATGTGTGGGAGTTGACCGAGCCGTACTCAAGCAAAAGCCCGGCCACAGACAGGTCGCCCCGGCGCTTAAGCGTCAGGATGTCGGCAGGACTCAAGTCTTCGGACACGAGAATGACGGCCGTGTCGCTCATTGCCTTGGAGACGGTGTCGCACGGGCGGCGGCGGCCCATCAGAACGCGCTGCACGCGCTCGACCATCTGCGAGATGTCCTGAATGCGCTCGGCCAGATAGTCGTCTTCAATGTCTTCAAAGCTGCTGTGCAGGTCCTCCAGGCGCATTGACAGCGCCCACTCGGCATTGACGAGTCGGTCGCGAATGATGTCCTGCGTTTCTGAAATGAGCGACGGATCCTTGAGAATCTCGCAGTGCAGATCGATAAAGGCGCGGGCTTCGGCGGGCACGACATTGTCGGAATCGTCGGCGTCGCCCAGAAGCTCTTCGAGTTCACGGATAACGGTATTGATGGCCCCGCGCAGGCGTGTGAACTCGGCGCGCGTTTGTGTTTTTTCGATGGTGAAGTGGGGGATGTCCAGTTCACCTTCGGTCAGAAGACGGACATGGCCGAGAACGCAGCCCTCAAACACGGGAATGCCGGACAGCTGAAACGTTTCCTCGGCCTGTTCTTCGGAGCAGGGCGCTTCTGCCGGAGGGTGCGACTTGTTCTCATCGGCTCCGTCAGGCAATTTGACGTTTTCAGCCATTACGCATCCTCACCAAAACGGGATTGAAAGAGGGCGCACAGCGCCTCGAGAGCAGGAGCTTCGTCTGCGCCGTCGGCACTGATCGTGATTTCGTCACCGCACTTTGCAGCCAGCGTCATGACGGCAAGAATGGATTTTGCGTCGACGCTTTTGTCGCCTTTGGTGAGACGGATGGCACTCGAAAACAGATTGGCGGTTCGGGTGACAAGCGCCCCCGGACGGGCGTGCAGGCCGAGCTTATTGATGACGGTAAGGTTACGGGTTTGCATGACGCGGCTGGGGCGACGGAAGGCGCCCACACGGCAAAAGACTAAAAAACACCTGCCGCCCGTCAGGCGGCGGGCAGTTGAGTGATGCTGTCCGTTCCGGCCTGACGGACATGTTCGATGAGTTTGTCAAACGCTTCTTCCCGATGGCAGACAGCCGTGAGGACCATGGGAAGATTGACGCCGCTCAGAAGGGCCACTCCTTCAAACTTTAAAAGGCTGGCAGCAATGTTGGCGGGGGTGGCACCGGCAAGATCCGTGAGCAGAAGGTGTTGCTTTCTGCCCTGAGAACCGTCGGAGGCCAGTTTGGCGGCCACACTGTCGGCGATCGTCTGCGTGTCGGCATCGGGAGCCACGTCCACGGCCGTGATGAAGTCGCCTACGCGCACGTCGTGAGAATAGACATGCACGGCACAGTCCTTGAGCGCACTGGCTAAGGGGGCGTGGGCGATGATGAAGATGGATGAAGGCACGACAAAACCGAACGGCTGATGAAACGTGGATGCAGTTTACCGCAATGTGCCGAGGTCGACAAAAAAACAGGCGCACCAAAAAAGTGCAATAAAAATCAATGCAAAAGCCTTCTTGGTTAGAATGAGGACACAAGGATGCCGCCGTCTGCCTCGGAATGGACGTGCGGCCGGACACTATTGGGAAATTGGCTATGGCTCTTTTGGAATTTCGTTCTCCCGCCGCCGGGGGATTTTTTATGATGCCGACCACCTTCAAGGGGGTTTGCGAGGTGTTGGGGCGCCCGTATGCGGAATCGGGGTGTTGGATGCCCGAAGATCTGCCGCCCGTCATTGAGGCGCTCGAAGAAGCGATTGAGCGCGAAAAGGCTGTTCTCGAGGAAATCAAGCGCCGTCGTGAGGAGCGGGAAAGAAAAGGCGGTTACCTCTCGTTTGAGGAAGAGGAAAAAGCTCAGCTCGAAGAGGAGAAAGCCAAAGAACGCGTGAGCTTTACAGTGCGCGTCTATCCCCTTATGCAGATGCTGCAGGCCGCCCGGAAACAGGACAAGAAGGTCTGGTGGGGAGTGCCCTGAGTCGGTATCGATCAGTGCGTCGGAAAGGACAGGCGCTGCCGCAGCCAGCGTTTGGGGTCGGCCGGATTCGGACGCCAGGCAAACTCCATGACGGGCGCTGCGTTTTCGGGCAGGTACACCACCATGCTCGAGAGCGTTGTGATCTTGGCGTTGGGTGAGCCGATGCGGAAAATGCTGTTGTTCGGGCCGTCGTTTCTGTCGCGGGTAAAGGCGATGAAGTCGTCCATTTTCAAGGGTCTGGGGGACTTCTCCAGAAGTTCCTGAATGCGCGCAAAACGCGCTCGGGAGCTTTTCCCGATTTTGATGTTGTCGGCAAGCGCCGCATCGGTCACGTAGTGGTTGGTGTGCGCCAGCGTGCCGCGGTCTTTGACAATAACCGCATGGCGTCCGCCGGGCATGACTTCGACAAAAGCAATTTTGCGTGCGTCGGCAAGCATGTAGTTGGTCGGCTCGTGCTCAAACACGGCTTTTTGTGCGAGTGCCTCGTCGACGGAGGCGCAGTTGCGGATCAGAAACTCATGACCGGACAGCCCGTCTTCGCTTTTAAAGCGCACGCTTTGGCGTCTGACGTCTTTGGGAACGGAGCCCGCAGTGGTACGAAATACCACGAAGCCCATTTCGTTGACGCCCATATTGAAGCGTTCCTTGGGACCGACGAAAAGGCCGACAAAGGCGTAGCCCGTGTCGTGCTGCATGAATTTGACGGTCTGCACGGCGGCTCGTTCGTCACGCACTTTGGCAATAAGGGCGCCTGCGCCGGCGACGTCCTCTGGTCCGACGGCGGCAAAAACCGTGCAGGCTTGGGCATGGTGGCTCAAGAGAAGTCCGAGACAGACCGCCGCAACGACGGAGCATTGCTTGAAAAACGACATTTTTTCTTCGCAAAAGAAAGGTCCGAGCCCGGATGCTTCATCAGGTCTTCCAGAACGAGCGGGTAAACAGCATGAAGACGGTCACCAGCTCAAGGCGCCCGAGAAGCATCAGGAATGTACACAGCCAAAGCTGCGCGTCACTCAACACGGAGAAGTTTGAAGCCGGACCGGTGTCGCCCAGACCGGGGCCGAGGTTGGTAATGCACGCCACGGCCGTGCCGAGCGCGGTCTTCAAATCAAGTCCCGTGGCCATGAAGACCCAGGCGCTGAAGATCAGCAGCGTCACCCAGAGCATGAGAAAGGACAGCGTGGAGACGACCACCTGGGTGTCGATCGCGCTGCCCTGCAGCATGACGGGGGCCACGATCTTGGGATGCTGGGTCTGCTTGAACTGACAGGCGATCTGTTTGATGAGAATGATGGCGCGCAGCATCTTGACGCCGCCGCCCGTACTGCCGCCGCAGGTGGCAAAACACGTCACAATGATCATCAGCCAGACGGCGGGAGCCGGCCAAAGATTAAAGTCGTCTGTGGCAAAGCCGGTAGTGGAGATGGTTGATGCAACGTTGAAGGCGGCCTTGCGCAATGCTTCCCAGGGATCGGTGTAAAAGCCGCTTTGGTACAGGATGCCGGCTACGACGGCAATGGTACCGACGCAGATCCCGACCCAGGCCAAACATTCCGGATTTTTGAGGTACGCCAGCGGCGAGCGTGATTTCCAGGCCACGAAGTGCAGCGTAAAACTGGTGCCGCACAGCAGGATGAACGCGATCGTGACCGTTTCGATCATGGGGTTATTCCAGTACGCAAAGCTGGCGTCGTGAGAGGAAAAGCCCCCCAGACTGACGGTCGTAAAAGTGTGCAGGATGCTGTCGAAGGTGTCCATCCCGGCCCAGCGGTAGGCGAGGGCGCAGGCAACGCTCATCAGCACGTAGATGGCCCACAGCCCCTTGGCGGTATCGGCAATGCGCGGCGTGAGACGAGCTTCCTTCATCGGGCCCGAAGTTTCGGCCTTAAAGACCTGTGCGCCGCCCACGCCCAGAAGCGGGAGAATGGCCACGGCCAGCACCAAAATCCCCATGCCGCCCAGCCAGCTCAGAAAGCAGCGCCAGAAGTTGATGGACTCAGGAAGCGCGTCCAGCCCCGTGAGCGCGGTAGCGCAGGTCGTGGTTGTGCCGCTCATGGCTTCAAAAAAAGCCGTGGTGACGCTGATGCCTTCGATGCCGTGAAAGATCGGGATGCTGGCAAACACAGGAATCAGCACCCAGATGAGGGTGGCCAGAAGAAAGCCGTCGCGCGGCAGCAGTTCTCGCTTGTCTCCGCGGGTGATCGCCCATAAAAGTGCGCCCGTGGCCATGCAGGCGGCAGAAGCGTGAACAAACCCTTCAAGGGCGCCGTCTTCAAAAATAAGCGACACCAGACACGGAATTAAAAGCACAAGCGAAAACACCGCCAGCACGGGAGCGGTGATGTTTAAGACCGGGAACAGGGTGTAGCGCAGCGAGCGAAACATGAGGTCGGCTCCCGAGGGCTAGAAAAAGCCCACGTCCACGGCAAAGAGTTCTTCGACCTGCGGAATCAGACGCTTATTCGGCACAAAGACGATGACGTGGTCCTCGGATTCGATGACCAGATCGCGCGAAGCAATGATCAGGTTGGATTCACCGCTGTTTTCATCTTCGCGCAGAATGGCGGCAACGGAGGTGCCTGCGGGCAGCGACAGAGCGCCAATCCGTTTACCCACTACGCGCGAGCTCTTTTTGTTGCCGTGCGCCACGATTTCGAGCGCTTCGGCAACACCGCGGCGCAAGCTGTGGGCGGCGACGACGTCGCCGTGGCGCACGTGTCGCAACAGCTCGCCAAGCGTAGCCTGCGTGCTCGAGACGGTGATGTCGATCTGCGTGCCCTGCATGAGGTCGCTGAAAGTCGTATTGTCGGTGAGCGCAATCACGCGCCTTGCGCCGAGCTTTTTGGCAAGCAGCGCACCCATGATGTTGGTTTCATCGTGTGCGCCCAGCGCAAGGAACGTGTCGCACTGCTCGATCCCGAGGCTGGTGAGCATTTCTTCGTCCGTGATGCTGCCGTGAAAGAGATTGGTGTCCTTGGGCAGATCGGTCGGACAGTTCAGATCCTTGTCCAAATTCGGGTCGACGATGCTGATTTGGTAGCCCTTGCGGCCTTCGGGACCGTTCAGGGCTTCGGCCAGTTGCAGCGCGAGCGTCGTATTGGCTCCGATGATGACGCGGCGGATGCGCTCCTCATGGTGACGGAACTCGGTGATGACGCGACGGATATCGCGCCCCTGAGAGAGCGCGATCACTTCATCGCCCGATTCAATGACGGTATCGCCGGAGAGATCGAGGCGTCGGTTGCGGCGAAAAACCGCCACGATGCGCACGGGAACCGTGGGCAGGTGCACGCTCAGCTCTCGCACCGTGCGGCCGACAAGAGGACTGCCGGCCATGGCGCGCACGCAAAAGAGCGCCACCTTGCCGTCGCCGAAGGTCTGGATCTGCAGCGCTTCGGGAAACTCGATGAGTCGCATGAGCGACTCGGTGAGTGCCTGTTCGGGCCAGATGGAACTGGTGATCTGAAAGCCTTCCTCGGCCAGCAGTCGCGTGTAGTTGCGCAGTTCGCTGTTGCGCACGCGGGCGATGCGGGTGGGGATGTTGAAAAGGCGCGAAGCGAGCAGACAGACCGACATGTTGGTTTCATCGTTGGCGGTCACGGCGAGGATGATGTCGGCATCCTGAGCACCGGCCGAGGTCAGGACCTGAGGCGAGAGGGCGTTGCCCACAACGCCGCGCAGATCCAGACGGCTCTGCAGGTTTTCCACACGCAGACGGTCGGAGTCAACGACGGTGATGTCGTTGGCTTCGGCAACCAGTGTTTCGGCGACGGCACAGCCGACGCGTCCTGCTCCAATGATGAGAATTTGCATGAAAAAAGCTTCCCCGGCCTCGGCCGACGCAGGGCCGGGCACCAGGCAAAAAATGCTTACGCAACGCGAACGGCCGATCCGAAAGGGACGGTCGCGCCGCTGCAGTCTATGCGGATTCTAGATTAAGCCGCTGCGCTCGCAAAACGATGCGAAATCAATTTGCCGCAGTCTCGTCGTCATTTTCCTCGGGGCTTGCGCCGTGACGGGGAATTTCCAGATTGAGAGACTTCAGTTTGCGGTACAGGTGCGTGCGCTCGAGTCCGGCGTGCTTGGCTACACGCGTCATCTGACAGTCTTCGTGCTGCATGACGGCCAGAAGATAGCCCTTTTCAACCGCTTCGCGCACTTCGCGCAGCGTCTGGTTGAAGTCGACCACGATGTCCGTGCCCTCGATGCGGTAGCTCGGCAGCGCCGCAGAGGCCTCGGGTTTTTCGGGCTGCTCGACGGGCTCGGGTTCGGGTTCGCTCGGGCGACTTGTAGCAAAGGCGGCAATACGGTTCTTGACCTCGATGCCGTGCTGCACGGTCTCGAGGAGTTTTTGCATCGTGATGGGTTTTTCGAGAAAGGCGAGAGCACCGAACTTGGTGGCTTCCACAGCGGTCTCGATCGTGCCGTGTCCGCTCATCATGATGACCGGACACTTGAGCATGCGGCGACTTGCAAGCTCCTTGAGCAGCGTGATGCCGTCCGTGTCGGGCATCCAGATGTCCAGCAGAATCAGATCGAGCTCCTTCTGCTGAATCTGCAGGCGGGCCGATTCAGCGTTTTCAGCTGCAAAAACCGTGTAGCCCTCGTCGGACAGAATGTCGGCGAGAAGTTCACGGATGCCGACTTCATCGTCGACAATCAAAATGGTGGACATAAAGGCGACAGGAGTTGAAAAACCGTATGCGAATGCGGGAAAACAGCCATTTACAGGCGGATCTGAACAATCTTAGCAAAACGATCCGCTTCGATTCCTAGTTTTTTTGGTGGGATGGGGCGGGAAAAGCCGCCGAATCCTCTCCGTCGGGAGCCTCGGGTATTGCAGCGACCGATGCAGGAACCGGGAAGATCATCACGATCTGGGCGCCGTTCGTGCCGTCGGTCTTGTTACTCAGAACAATTTTTGCGTGGTGTTCGTCCACGATCTTCTTGACCATCGACAGACCGAGGCCCGTGCCGGTGGGTTTGGTCGTCGTGTAGGGCTCAAAGGCCTTGGCCAGAATGTTGGGAGCAAATCCGGGGCCGTTGTCTTCGAGCACTATGCGCAGCGCCGTCACGGCTCCGCCCTCGGCGCGCACTTTGGTCACTGTGAGCACAATGGCGGGTTCGGCTACCGTCTCTGTGGCGTCCACGGCATTTCCGATCAGATTGTGCATGACCTGCCGCAGCTGCGCGGCATCGGCGAGAATGGGCGGGAGGTCGGCTTCGATGCGCACGTCGAGCCGGGTACCGGCGGTCGCATAGAACGCAGTCAGATCCTCGAGGAAGGCGTTTAGGTTCGTAGGCACCAAATTGGCCGTCGGCAGCTTGGCGTAGTCGCGAAAATCGTTGACCATCTGCTTCATGGCATCAACCTGGGTGATGATCGTGTTGCTGGTGCGCTTTAAAAGGGCGGCGTCGTGCTCATCAAGTTTGCTGGCCAGCTTGAATTCAAGCCGTTCGGCAGCCAGACGGATCGGCGTGAGGGGATTTTTGATTTCGTGTGCCAGACGTCGGGCAACCTCGCCCCAGGCGACGGCGCGCTGCGCGGCCAAAACGCCCGAAATGTCGTCAAAGACGACCACCCAGCCGCTGCCGCTTTCGAGCTGCGTGCGGGCCGCACGCACAAACAGCGATACGGGCGCCCGCAGGTCGGGGCGCGTCAGTTCAAGCTCGAATCGGATGTCGTCCTCATCGTCCGTGATCTGGATTTCTTCGCTCAGTTTGCGGGCAAAATCGGAGGAGATGTCCGCAAGATTCATGTCCGGGGCAATCAGCTCGGTTTTGAGAATTTCCCCTGTGGCCTCATTGCACATCAGCACCTGAAAATCGTGGTCGAGCACCAGCACGCCCGAGGACAGGTTGCCGAGGATGCGTTCGAGCTGCTCACGAGCGCGCTCAGCTCCCTGACGCTGCATTTCGACGATCTGTCGAGCTTCGGCGATCTGCGTCACCATCGAATTGAACGAGCGCGTCAGTGCATTGATTTCACTGGAGCCGGAAAATTCCTTAATCGGACGCAGGTCGCCCTCGGCCACCTTTTTCGTGCCGGCTGCAAGCTGCAGCACCGGGGCTGTCATGGCGCGGGCAAAGGAAAGCGCCGCCGCCATGGATGCCAGAAGTGCGAGCACCATGGTGAGCGTGAGCGTCATGCCGTAGATGCTGCGCAGGGCCTGACGGGAAAGAACGAGCTCCTGATAGTCGCGGTAGCCCTGCACGAGGTCGTTGGCGCGTGAGGCGACTTCGGTGGGCACGAACTGCGTGAGCTGCAGGAAGGTCTGCGACTGTGTGCCCGAGACGTGCGGAATGGGTACGACGGCGCGAATGCGCAGCGGTTCGATACTTTCACTCTGGTCGCCGTCGAGAATGTGAATGCCGTTTTCCGCGGCCGCTTTTTTGAACTGTTCGCTCGTGGGCTTGTCGATGACGGGTTGCCCGTTGGGGGCCAGACTCGATACAAGTATCGAACCGTCGGCATTAAAAATGATGGCCGAATCGGCATTGGCCGTTTCGCGCATGCGGTCCAATGCAAGGGTGCGTTCCTGTCGGGCGGTGGCGCTCAAAATGGAAGCGATGCGTCGGCACGCCAAAAGCAGCGTGCCCTGCTCGCGGTCAATGAGGCCGCTCGAAAGCGACACACCCGAGTCGAGCGCCTTTTCGATGCGCACGTCGAACCAGGAGTCGATGGAGCGCCCGATGAATTGGCTCGAAACAAGGTAGATGAGCACGCACGGCACAATAGCCGAGACCGACAGCATGGTCGCGAGCGAAGCAGTCATGCGTGAACCGAAGGCACCGGCACGCCAGCGTTTGATGATCTTGGCGAAAATAGCCACCACGAACGCAAAAAGCGTCAGGATGGCGAACAGATTGACGGCCAAAAGAACGGGAAAGTCGCGCTCAAACTGCGCGTAGCTGGCGCCGCCCGCGGCAAGAACAATGAGCAAAATGGCGCCGACGGCCGCCGTCAGAAAGAAGGTGATGCGAAGCCAGATGGACATGGGGGCGGGCTCACTTGGCCACGGCAATGGGAGCGGGCACCCAGTCGCTGTCGAGATCCCAGTCTGAATTGCCCCCGATCGTGACCTTTAGGGGCTTGGGCAGACGCGACGAGTCGAGCCGCAGGCGCACCTCGGCTTCGTAGTCGTCGATGTTTTTGAGGCTGATTGGGTCGCATACCCGCCACTCGCGCACGCTCTTGACGACGGGCAGGGCCTGCTCGAGCGTTTCAAAGGTCTGCGAGAGTCCTCCGCAGGAAAGGCGATAGTTGCGCGACAGCGGGCTGAAGCTCAGACGCTGCACCAGTTCGATTGCGTCCACATCCTTGTCAAACCAGTACCAGCGTTTTTTCTGCAGGCGGAACTGACAGACGAAATAAAGCGCGATGCCGCGCTGCAGACTCTCGATCAGCGTATTGGCCAGATCGAATTCCCACTGCGCATCCACGTAGCAGCCGTCGTTGCGGCGCATGACGGCCGCATGCATCAGGGAGACGTAGTTGTCGGCCGCAACCGCCGCGCACGGCCAGGCCGCCGCAAGCGGGGCGGCAGCAAAGGCGCAGCAAAGAGTACGGCGGGACAGCATCGATCGTTATTGTTTGGTGAGCAGAGCGTAAAAGAAGCCGTCGTGCGTGTCTGCAACCTGCGCGGGTTCACCGCCGGCGCCCTCGCAGGGCGTGAGCGTCAGCAACTTCGGAGCACCGTCGGCGACAGGCACGAGCGTCGCGTCGGCATGACGCGACAGGAAGGACTCGATCTGCTTGGGACCTTCCTCTTCAAAGACCGAGCATACGACATAGAGCAGACGGCCGCCAACCTTCAGGGTGGGCCAGAGTGCTTCGAGCAGCTTTTTCTGTTGCATACAGAGCGCATGCACGTCCTGAGGACGTCGGCTGAAGACGATGTCGGGGTGGCGGCGCACGATGCCGCTTGCCGTGCAGGGAGCGTCCAAAAGGACGGCGTCAAAGGGCTGCCGATCCCACCAGGACGCTACGTCGGCACCGTCGGCCGTGCGTACCTGAGCCGTCAGACCGAGTCGGTCGAGATTTTCATGGATGCGCTGCGCGCGCACCGGGTCGATTTCAAGGGCCGTCACCCGGCAGTCGGCGAGCTCGAGCAGATGGGCTGTTTTGCCGCCGGGAGCAGCACAGGCGTCCAGAATGTTTTCCCCGTCGACGGGTGCCAGGGCGTGCGCCGCGAGCTGCGCGCCGGCGTCCTGCACGCTGACGAGCCCCTCATGGAAACCCGGCAGTTCGGAAACGGGGACGGGCGACTTGAGCAGTACGGCCTGTCGGCCGAGTTCGCGCACTTCAAGGCCGGACCGACGGGCAAGCTCGCACCAGTCGGCCGTGGCGATGCGGCGTCGGTTGACGCGCACGATCATCGGCGGGCGCGTGCGCACGAGCTTCATCATTGCGTCGGCACGGGCTCGTCCCAGACAGGCGCGCATCTTGTCGATCCACCAGCGCGGCGCGTTGAGGCGCACTTCGTCGGTGCGAACGGCCATCGAAAGAATCTTTCCGCGCTCGCGCAGAAAGCGGCGCAGACAGGCATTGGCAAAGCCCGAGGCCGCAGGTTCCGCGCTTTTGACGGCCTTGACGGCTTCGTTGACGATGACGTAGTCCTTTTGGGGAGATTCGATCAGTTCGGCCAGAGCGACGAGCATGATCGAACGCACTTTGGGAGCGGGCGGACGCGAGGCGAGCAGACCGAGAATTGCTTCGCAGGCGAGCGCATTGCGGGTGGCGGCGTAGCTCAGCGACTGACAGGCGGCTTTTTCTTCGGCAGACAGGCCGCGGGTGGTCGATTCCAACGCCTTTTCGAGTGAAGCGCCCGAAGTCATGAGCGCGCGGGTGTGCGCGGCCAGTTCAAGCGCCCTTTGCAGACTCACGGAATTTCTCATTCAAGGACCTCGCCGACGGCAATGGGCATGCTCTGCAGGAAGGAGCGGGCGGGCATTTCCCCTTTGCCGGCCTTCTGCAGACGGGTGCAGCACAGCGCTCCCGTGCCGCAGGCCACCACAAGGGCTTCATCGACCCGCAGCACTTCCCCGGGGCGTCCTTCACCCTGCACGGGGCGAGCGGCGCGAATCTTGAAGACTTCCCCGTTGTGCGCGGCGCTCAGGTAGGGGAAGGGCGTAAAGGCGCGCAGACGGCGCGCGACGGCATCGGCCGCAAGCGTCCAGTCGACGCGGCTCTCGCTTTTAAGAATCTTGGCGGCGTACGTGACGCCTTCTTCGGGCTGGGGGGTGTGGGTGAGTTCGTCGGACCTCTCCAGAGCCTTCACCGTCAGTTCGGCACCCATCGCGGCCAAGCGTTCAGTCACGACATCGGCCGTGTCAGTGTCGGTAAGCGTCAGCGTGCACTTGCAAATCATGGGGCCCGTGTCGAGCCCTGCTTCCATCTTCATAAGAGTGACGCCCGTTTCGGCATCCCCGGCTTCGATGGCGCGCTGAATGGGCGCCGCGCCGCGCCAGCGCGGCAAGAGCGAAGCGTGGATATTCAAACTGCGGATGTCTTTGTTTTTACCGATGCCGTGCGCCGCATTGAGAGCGCGCTCGGGAAGGATCAGGCCGTAGGCGGCAACGATCAGGACTTCGACGTTGGCAGTTTCAAGAGTCTCGAGCGCAGGCTGCGCGACTTCGGGAGCGCGCTTGACGGACAGCGTCTCGGGGGTGAGAACGGGCAGACCGTGCTGCAGGGCGAGCTCTTTGACCGCCGAAGGTTTGAGCTGCATGCCGCGGCCGCTCGGTCGGTCGGGCTGCGTGAGAACGAGGGCGACCTCGTGGCCGGCGTCGATGAGTGCTTTGAGTGCACTGGCTGCAAAGGGCGGAGTGCCGGCAAATGCGATGCGCATAACGTGTTTGTCCTGTCGAAAAATAAAGAAGTTCGTGCAGAGCCCGATCGGGGCGCACGCAGTCCGTGGATTGTAGCCCGATGAAAGGCGTCGAGAAATCGGTATTGGCCTGCAGAGCTGCGGTTCGGGCGCCGTACAATGTCGGCAGTTTTTCTCCCTTATGCCTGTCTTTTCACCATGTACGAATTTGCCCAGATGCAGACCCTTCGGACGCGCCGTGGCGTGCTGAGCTACCGCGCCTACGGCGATCCGCGCATGCCGCCGCTTGTTCTTTTGATGGGACTGGGCATGCCGGCCGTGGCCTGGCCGCAGGAGTTTTTGCAGCGCCTTGTGCGCAAGGGGCTGTACGTCATTACACCCGACAACCGCGACAGCGGTGCTGCGCAGCAGTACACCGAGCCGGTGAGCACGGCGGGGATGCTCGCAAGCGTGGCCAAATACGCCTTCGGCATGGGGGTGAGTGCACAGTATCGTCTCGAAGACATGGCCGGCGACGTCGAGGAGTTGCTCGACACGCTCGGGATTGAGCGCGCCCATGTGGCGGGTATTTCCATGGGGGGCATGATTGCCCAGGTGTTTGCCACGCAGGCGCCGCACCGCACCATCACGCTGTCGTGCATTTCGAGTGCCGTCGGCAATCCCAGAACCGCACTGGGCAACCTCAACGCCGTTTACGCCGTGCTGCAGCCGCCTGAGGCATTTGATACCGATTCGCTCAAGCGCTACTACCGTGCCCTCATGAGCCGCATCGGCACCAAGGGGTCGGACTATCCGGACGCCATTCTTGAAGAAATGATCGAAGTGCATCGCACGCACAATGTTCAGCCCGTCTGTCAGGCGCGTCAGCTGATGGCGATTCTGGCAAGCGGCGATCGGCGCGCGCAGCTGCGCCAACTTCTTGTGCCGACGCTCGTCATTCACGGACGGGCCGATCAGCTGCTGCCCTTTCGCGCGGGTAAAGAGATTGCTTCGTGCATTGAGGGCGCTCGCCTTTATGCGGTCGACGGCATGGGGCACGATCTGCCGATGAATAAGCTCGACGAGCTTGCCGGCGAGCTTGCCGCGCATTGCTACGGCACTATTTTGCGATGAAAAATCGGGCGGCCCCAATCGACGGAACCGCCCGATTGCGTCCCTTGGGACGCGGCTCGTTAAGCCTCTTTGTTTTTCCTGGCGCGGGCTTCTTCCTTGCGCTTTTTGGCCAGCTTGGCCGCCGAGCGTGCCTTTTTGAGCGCACTCAGGTGGTCGATGAAGACCTTGCCGTCAAGGTGGTCGATTTCGTGCTGCACGCATACCGACAGCAGCTCGTCGCATTCGAGCGTGAATTCCCTGCCTTCCAGATCCTGAGCGCGCACCGTCACGAGCGAGGGACGCTTCACTTTTTCGTAGATGCCGGGCAGCGACAGGCAACCCTCTTCACACTCCTTGACTTCTTCGGAGCGGGAAATGATTTGCGGATTGACCAGCACGCGCAGAGCATTTTTTTCTTCGGAAATATCGATCACGACAAGACGGATGAGTTGCCCGATCTGATTGGCGGCCAGACCGACGCCCGGTGCGTCGTACATGGTTTCGGCCATATCGGCAGCCAGTTGTTTGAGTGCGTCGTCAAAAACGGTGACGGGCTCGGCTTTTGTCGACAGGCGCGGATCCGGGTATTGAACAATAGGCAGAATTGCCACGGCAGTAACCTCAAAAGAAAAAAGAGTCTTCGGCAGGACGGAATACAATCGCTCGCATACGCAGGCACTCCGGGTTGACGGCTCGGGGGCAAATCAACCAAGAGGCAGGGCACGACAAAGATGGTGCGGCACACGCAGGAACAACTCGATCGACTCAGGCTGATGATGGCAGCCGACGGCGTCGGTGTCGCTGCTTTGAGAGCGTTGATACAGGCCTACGGGGATGTGCAGAGCATTTTAAGCGCCGGACGTCGATCGGTCGAACGCATCATCGGTTCGGAGGCCTCGCACAGGCTGTTTTCCGATGTTATTGAAAAAGACTATCAGCGTGCCGCAGCCTGGCTGCAGGCAACACCGGGCGCCGATTTCGTGACATGGCTCGACGAAGACTACCCGACCGAGCTTGTCCGCGCCGCTCTGGCGCCCGCCGTGCTGTGGCTTCGCGGACGCCGTGCGTTGCTGCAGGCGCCCAAACTTTGGATCACGGGATCCGCCCATGCCGACGAGACGGGACTCAAAGACGCGCAGGATTTTGCCGGCGCGGCCGCTTCGCGCGGTTGGGGCGTTGTCTCTACGCTGGCCACAGTTCTGGAAAGGCGGGCCGCGCAGGCGGTAGTCGCTTCAGACAGACTCATCGTTCTTCAGTCGACCGGGCCCGACCGTTTGTGGCCCGTCGAGTGCCGAGAGCAGTTTCTGGCAGCCGCTCGAAGCGGGCTTGTCATCTCGGCCTGTGTGCCGGGAGTCGGCTTTTCTGAGACAAGGCTTCAGGAATGTCGAGAACTTGCCGCCGCCCTGGTGCGCCGCGTACTTGTTGTTCAAAGCGAAGTACATTCACCGGCCATGCGGGCGGTTCGTACCGCGGCCGAGCTCGGACGCGACGTGGCGGCCATTCCCGGCTCCATCCATTCACCGCTCTATAAAGGATGCCTGCAGCTCATCAAGTCGGGAGCGACTTTGGCCGAAACCGTTGACGATGTTCTCGGTTAAGACTCTGTCGACGCGTTCGGGCGGACGGCGAGGAACAAAAAACTTGTCGCGAGTCTTGTCAAAACCCACAGGCTGTGTTTATGCTGAAAAAAAGAGCGGTTGCGCCCGAAAAGCCTGCCGCTCAAGTTTTTGCACCAAGGATTTGTTATGAAGACGCTGATCATCGCCGAAAAACCGTCTGTGGCGACCGATATCGCCCGTGTTCTCGGCGGGATGAAGAAGAACGGGGATTACTACGAAGGCGAAGAGTATGTGGTGGGCAATGCGCTCGGGCATCTCTTGGAGCTCGTCTGTCCCGAAGAGTATGAAGTCAAGCGCGGCAAGTGGACGTTTGCTCATCTTCCCGTGCTGCCGCCCAAGTTCGACCTCAAGCCGATCAGCCGCAGCGCGGAAAAGCTCAAGGCGCTCAAGCGTCTCATTCGTCGTGCCGACGTCGACACGATCATCAATGCATGCGACGCGGGGCGCGAAGGTGAGCTGATTTTCCGCTACATCATGCAGGACGCCAAGTGCAAGAAGACCATCCGGCGTCTGTGGCTGCAGTCGATGACGCCCTCGGCCATCCGAGAGGCGTTTGCCCATCTGCGCACCGACGACGAAATGCAGAATCTTGCGGCCGCTGCCAAGAGTCGTTCGGAAGCCGACTGGCTCGTGGGCATCAACGGCACGCGTGCCATGACGGCTTTCAACAGCCTGGACGGCGGGTTCTTTCTGACCACGGTCGGTCGCGTGCAGACGCCGACACTGGCCATCGTCGTGCGGCGTGAAAACGAAATCCGCGCCTTTGTGCCCAAGGATTACTGGGAAGTGCGCGCCACGTTTGCGACCGCCAAGGGTGCCGAATACGAAGGCCGCTGGTTTGACGAATCCTTCAAGCGCAATGCCGCCCATCCCGAACTCAAGGCCGAACGTATTTTCGATCGTCAGCAGGCTGAGGCGATTGTGGCGCGCTGCACCGGAGCGGTCGGCGAGATCGAGGAAACAAGTAAGCGCACGTCGCAGTTCTCGCCCCAGCTCTTTGATCTGACGAGTCTGCAGCGCGAGGCCAACAATAAGTTCGGTTTTTCTGCCAAGACGACTTTGGCTTTGGCGCAGGCGCTTTACGAAAAGCACAAGGTTCTCACCTATCCGCGTACTGACTCGCGCGCCCTGCCCGAAGACTATCTTGAGACCTGCGCCCGTACGGTCGGGATGCTGGGACAGAATCCGCAGTGGAAGGGCTTTGCCGACAAGATTCTTCAGGGCGGCTGGATCAAGCCCAACCGCCGCATCTTCGACAACGCCAAAATCAGCGACCACTTTGCCATCATCCCGACGCTTGAGCGGCCGCAAAAGCCTCTCACAGAGGCCGAGGAAAAGATTTACGAGCTCGTCTGCAAGCGCTTCATGGCGGTCTTTTTCCCGGCCGCGCAGTACGACGTGACGGTGCGCATCACCCGCGTTGGGCAAGACAGCTTCAAGACCGAGGGCAAGGTGCTTGTCGTGCCGGGGTGGCAGGAAATTTACGGTCGCGAAGCGGGCACGGAAGCTACGCTTGCGGCTTTGGACGGCCAAAAGCAGGCGCAGGTGCGTGAGATTGCTGCATCGCAGCTGCAGACCAAGCCTCCCGTGCGCTATAACGAAGCCACGCTTTTGTCGGCCATGGAGGGCGCAGGCAAGCTCGTTGAGAGCGAAGAGTTGCGCGAGGCTATGGCCGAAAAGGGACTCGGGACGCCCGCCACGCGTGCGGCCATCATCGAGAACCTGATCGATCAGGCCTACATTCAGCGCGAAGGGCGCGATCTGCGTCCGACCCCCAAGGCGCATCAGCTCTTCAGGCTGATCGACGGCCTCGGGATCGGCGAGTTGTCCGATCCCAAACTGACGGGCGAGTGGGAGTACAAGCTCGCGCAGATTGAAAAGGGGGCACTCAGTCGCGACGACTTCATGAAGGACATTCGGTCGATGACGACCAAAATCGTGGAGGCGGCAAAGAGCTGGGGCAGCAACACGGTGCCCATTGAAAACCCCGCTCATCTGCAGCACCGCTGCCCCAAGTGCGGCGGTGAAGTGGTGGAAAACTACCGCCGTTACGCCTGCACGCGCCAGGGGTGTGACTTTAGTCTTGCCAAGCATGCGGCCGGCCGCACCTTCTCGGTGCCCGAAATCGAAACGCTGCTCGGCGAGGGACGAGTGGGCCCGCTCTCGGGATTTGTGTCCAAGTTGGGCCGCCCCTTTGAGGCCGTGATTCGTCTGAACGACGAAGCCCGCCTGGAGTTTGATTTCGGCAACGATGACAAGCCCGAAGCCGGGCATCAGGATCTGGCAAGTCTCCCTGTGGTGGGGCGCTGCCCCAAGTGCGGCGGCGCCATTGTGCAGACCGACAGCGCCTATGTGTGCGTCAACACGGCCGCACGTACGTGCGACTTCCGTGTCGGCCGCGTGATCCTGCAGCAGCCTGTTGCAATCGAGCAGCTTGAAAAAATTCTGAACGAAGGACGCTCGGATCTGCTGCCCGACTTCGTGTCCAACCGCAGCCACCGCAAGTTCAAGGCCTATCTGGTGCTCGACAAAAAGACCGGAAAAATCGGGTTTGAATTCGAGCCGCGCGCCGAAAAGAGTACCGATGCCAAGAAGACGGTCAGAAAGACGGCCGCCAAGACAACAACGCGTACGCGCAAGAGCGCTGCCTAAGCGAAAAAAATGCACTGTTTGCAAAGCGGGCAAACAGTGCATCAAACGACTGGTGAGATTGAGGCGGTACGTCACGTTTTTCCCTGTGGCGCACCAGGTACTGCGAAAGGTACACGAGCAATCTTTTGTCAGTCTTACGACTCGGGCGGCGGAAAAGTTTTGCAACAGGATTGACACAAACCAAAACAAACAATGGTTTCTGACTAGTTCGCCGCATGGAATCCGAAGGCGTCTTTTAATAGACTGCCTGATACCCCGCGGCAATGCCCGCGAGCTTTTTTTTATTTCAGCGGTTCGCCGAAACCCAAACACAGTTTCGACGAATGTTTTTTTCATCAACGGAGACAAAACGTATGAACTCCAAGGCAATTGCAGCCGCCGTGTCGCTGGCGGCTCTTTCGCTTTCCGTGCAGGCCGGTCCGGTGCTTGACGCCGTCAAGGCCCGCGGTCAGCTCATCTGCGGTGTCAATACCGCCGCCCCCGGTTTTTCCAACGCCGACAGCAAAGGCCAGTGGACCGGTTTGGACGTCGACACCTGCCGCGCTGTTGCGGCCGCTGTCCTGGGTGATGCCAAAAAAGTGAAGTTTGTGCCGCTGTCTTCGCCGCAGCGCTTTACGGCTCTGCAGTCGGGTGAAATCGACATGCTCGCCCGCAACACGACCTGGACGCTGACGCGCGACGCTTCGCTCGGTGCGGTCTTTGCCGCCATCAGCTACTACGACGGTCAGGGCTTTATGGTGCCCAAGAAGCTGCGCGTGACGAGCGCCAAGCAGCTCAACGGTGCCACCGTCTGTCTGCAGTCGGGCACGAGCTCGGTGCAGACGCTGGCCGACTACTTTGCGGCCAACAAGCTCAAGTACAAGCCCGTGATGTTCGACACCACCGAAGCCACGCAGTCGGCCTTCCTGTCCGGCCGCTGCCAGGTGTACACGACCGACATGTCGGACCTTGCAGGTGCCCGTACCCGCGCCCGCAATCCGCAGGACTACGTCATTCTTCCTGAAACGATTTCCAAGGAGCCGCTCGGCCCGTCCGTGCGCCGCGGTGACGACGAATGGTTCCAGATCGTGCGCTGGTCCTTCTACACGATGCTCGAAGCCGAAGAAAACGGTCTGACCAAGGCCAACGTCGATCAGCAGCGCGCTACGAGTAAGGTGCCGCAGGTGATGCGCCTTGTCGGCACGGGTGACGACACGGGCAAGCTCCTCGGTCTGGACAAGGACTGGTCCTACCGCATCATCAAGCAGGTGGGCAACTACGGCGAAAGCTGGACGGCCAACTTCGGTCCGAAGACCCAGCTCAATCTGCCGCGCGGTCTGAACAATCTGTGGACGCAGGGCGGCATCATGTATGCGCCCCCCATCCGCTGATTGAGATCGGATGGATCCGAGATGCGCACTTTCGGTGTTTGACCCGCAGTGCGCATCCCAGCCGCGTGGGACGGCCCAGTGCCAACGTCCCATGCGGCTTTTGCGTTCTTTGACCGCAGGTTAAAATGACGCCTTTCGGTCTCTGATTACCTATTGAGGGAGCTTTTCAATTGCCTGAAGTCATTCAGCAGCACTCGTCCGAGCCCGTCGGAGACGAGGCGTTCCGCCGCCGGCAACGCGCACGGCGCCGCGTGCAGTGGAGCGCGCAGGCGGTTGTTGTGCTGGCGCTGGTGCTCTTTTTCTGGCTTTTGGCAAACAATGTCTCCGTCAACCTTGCCGAGCGCAACATTCGCAGCGGCTTTGGCTTTCTCAGCGGTTCGGCGGGCTTTGACATCGGCGAGGCGCTGATTCCCTTTACGTCGTCCGACGCGCTCTGGAAGGCCTTTGCCAACGGCATGCTCAACACGATCCGCGTGTCGCTGTGCGCCATCGTTTCGGCAATGGTGCTTGGCACGGTTGTCGGTCTGATGCGGCTTGCTTCGCACCCCGTGCTGCGCTTTCTCGGGGCGGCGCATGTGGAGTTTTATCGCAATATCCCACTGATTATTCAGCTTTTTGCCGTTTATATGGTGCTCACCGAACTGCTGCCGATGAGTACCGAGCCGCTCGCGCTCGGGCAGTGGGCGCTGCTTTCCAAGGCGGGCCTGCAAGTGGCTGTTCCCACGCAGGCAACGCTCGGTGCGATTTCAGCATTCGGAGCCGCTCTTTTAACCGGACTGCTGGTGCGCGAAATCTGGCGCCGACGCGTCACGGATCTTGTGGCCGGCCTTGGCGGGCTCGGCGCAGGCTGCGTGGCCGCACTCTGCGTGTGGGTGCTCTTTGGTTTTGTCGGCGGCTGGAGCAAGCCCGTTGTCGAGGGCTTTTCCATTGAAGGCGGCGCCTCCCTGTCGCCCGAGTTTTTGGCTCTGTGGCTGGGCCTGACGATGTTTACATCCGCGGCCATTGCCGAAATCGTCCGCGCGGGTGTGCTGGCGGTCGGGCGCGGTCAGTGGAACGCCGGTGCTGCTTTGGGGCTCACGCAGGTGCAGACCATCAGCTACATCATCTTCCCGCAGTCGATGCGGCTTGCGATCCCGCCGCTTGCCAGTCAGTTCATGAATCTGACGAAGAATTCCTCTTTGGCGGTGGTGATCGGTTATCCGGACCTTGTGGCCGTGGGCAATTCGGCGATCAACGTGACCGGTCAGGCCCTTGAAGCCATTGTCATCATCATGGCCGTCTATCTGGTTCTGAATCTGATCATCAGCGTGCTGATGAACGGCGTCAATGCTCGCGTAATGCGGGCCCCCCGCTAGGAGAAAAGGATGCAGCGACTTGTACAGCGTACGATGTGGGATCGCATCCGCAACGCGTTCTTTTATTCGAACGCGGCCACCGGCGTGAGTGTTTTGGCACTCTTTTTCCTCGCGCTCGGGCTGGTGTTTTTGGTGGAATGGGGCATTCTCGATGCCGTTTTCCGCGCCGACTCGCAGGCCTGCTACCAGGCCCGCGGAGCCTGCTGGGGCTTTGTCACGGAAAAGTGGCGACTCATTGTTTTCGGGCGCTTCCCGTATGAGGAACAGTGGCGTCCGGCAGCAGCCACTCTTCTGATTGTCGGCATGCTTGTGGTGACGGCGATGCCGCGCTTTTGGTCCCGAAAGGGCAGCCGCGTGCTGCTGTGGGGATGGATTGCGGCGTTTGCAGGCTTTTTTGCGCTGATGGCGGGCGGTTTTGCCGGCATGAGCGCAGTGGATTCGGACAGTTGGGGCGGCCTGCCCCTTACGGTCATCCTCACGCTTCTCGGCATGGGCGCGTCTATTCCGATCGGCGTCGTGCTCGCACTTGGGCGTCGCAGCACGCTGCCGGTGGTGCGTCTCATATCGACGGGCTACATCGAACTCGTGCGCGGCGTGCCGCTCATCACGGTGCTCTTTGTGGCGAGCTTCATTTTCCCGCTGCTGCTGCCGAGCGGCGTGCGCATTGATCCCTTCTGGCGCGTGACGGGAGGCATCATTCTCTTTCAGGCGGCCTATATGGCCGAAACGCTGCGCGGCGGTCTGCAGACCGTTCCCAAGGGACAGTTTCTTGCTGCCGATTCGCTCGGGCTGTCGGCTTTTCAGAAGTACATGTGCGTCATCCTGCCGCAGGCCATGGTGGCCGTGATTCCGAGCTTTGTAAACAACCTGCTGTCGACCTTTATGGACACCAGTCTTGTGACGGTCGTGTCGATGTTCGACATCACCGGCAGTCTGCAGCTCGCGCTCGGGGACGCTCAGTGGCGCGACTTCTTCCGCGAAGGCTACATCTTCGTGGCCGCCATCTACTTTCTGTCGAGTCTGTTGATGAGCCGCTACAGCCAGTGGCTGGAAAAGCGGCTGCAGACGGGCGGCCATCGCCCGGGACAGCCGAGCAAGGCTTAATGCGGCAAACGCGCTCGGGCGGTCGATTTCGATCGTCCCGAGTCGATAGAATGCCGAGCGTCGTCTCTTCATCCAAGGGGCGGCGTTTTTTTCTTGCTGATTGGAAATTTTGCCGTGGCGCAGTTAATCCCAGTTTTTGAACACGAAATCGATCTTTCCGTCTATCTGGACGCGGGTCTTACCTCTGCAGACGTCTGGCGGGGGTTGGAAAGCTTTGCTCTGGAGCCGCACAAGTTTATTGAGCACATGCATTCGAGCCGGGTGACGCCCGCAGCGAGCGACGTTGCACGGCGCCTTCTGCGACGTCTTGACTTCAATCCGCCTGTCATCGAAGACGTGGTGGAACTTGATGATGAGGCGCGACGACTGACGATTTTCGTGCCGGCAACGGACACCGTGGCCGAGTCTGAACTCGTGATGCAGATTGTCGAAGCAAGGGGACTTCTTAAAATCGCCTTTCGTTATTTCGGACGTCCCCTTGAAGGGGCCGAAGCCTCACAAATCGAAGGGCTGCTGCACAAGGCCTGGCTCATGAAGGATCGGGACATTGTCCGACGCATCCTTGCCCGTGTGATGGGTTAACGGACTGTTTTTACCAATTTTTTTCACTCTTTTGGCCGCATTTGTCCATGACCGAACTTTCTCCGATCGTCGAAGAACGTATTTTTTCCCGTATTGCCCAGCAGATCGGCGCCAGCAGCCGACAGGTTGCCGCCGCCGTGGGGCTGCTTGACGAGGGCGCTACCGTTCCCTTCATCGCCCGCTACCGCAAGGAAGTGACGGGAGGACTTGACGACACGCAGTTGCGAGCGCTCGAAGAGGCACTTTTGTACCAACGCGATCTCGAGGCGCGTCGCGCCGCCATTCTTGAAGCGCTCGAAGTCTCGGGCAAGCTCACCGAAGAGCTGCGCGGCAGTATTGAAGAGGCGCAGACCAAGCAGCGCCTGGAAGATCTGTACCTGCCCTATAAGCCCAAGCGCCGCAGCCGTGCGCAGATTGCCCGCGAAGCGGGGCTCGAACCTTTGGCGCGTGCGCTTTTCGAAGATCCCACGCTCGATCCGCAGACTGAGGCGCTTAAGTTCGTCTTCCCCGACAAGGGCGTGGCCGATGCCAAGGCCGCATTGGACGGAGCCCGCGACATCCTCGCGGAAACCATGGCCGAATCGGCCGATATGCTCGAGATGCTGCGCCGTTTTCTTTGGAACAACGCCTACCTTGTCTCGGAGGTCGTCGAGGAGAAAAAGGACACGCCGGAGGCGGCCAAGTATCGTGATTACTTTGACTACAGCGAGGCCTTTGACGGCATTCCCTCACATCGGGCTCTGGCTGTGTTCCGCGGGCGTCAGGAAGGTATTCTGACCCTCAAAATGCTTCTGAGCGAAGAGCAGGAACAGCTTGCCGTGCATCCGTGCCAGCAGAAAATCGCCGATTTCTGGAAGGTTGCCGACCGCGGTCGCGCGGCCGATGCGTGGCTTGCAGGCGTGGTGCGCTGGACCTGGCGCGTCAAGTGCATGACCACGCTTGAAACCGAACTCTTTACCCGTGTGCGCGAAGAAGCGCAGCTCGAGGCGATCGGCGTGTTCGGCACCAACCTCAAGGACCTCCTCTTGGCGGCCCCGGCCGGGCACAAGGCGGTGATCGGTCTTGACCCGGGCATTCGCACGGGCGTCAAGGTTGCCGTCATTTCCGAAACGGGTGCCGTGCTCGAAACGACCGTCATCTTCCCGCACGAACCGCGTCGGGACTGGGAGGGATCCATTGCCCGACTCCGCGAGCTTTCCCTGCGGCACAAGGCCTCGCTGATTTCGATCGGCAACGGCACGGCAAGCCGTGAAACGGACAAGCTCGCGGGCGATCTGATCGCCCGTTATCCCGAGCTCGGCCTCACGAAGGTGGTCGTGAGCGAAGCGGGGGCTTCTGTGTATTCGGCTTCGGCTCAGGCCGCGGCTGAACTACCCGATCTTGATGTGAGCTACCGCGGGGCGGTGTCGATTGCCCGACGCCTGCAGGATCCTCTTGCCGAACTCGTCAAAATTGATCCCAAGGCGATCGGCGTTGGGCAGTATCAGCACGACGTCAATCAGGTGGAACTCGCGCGCAAGCTTGACGCGGTGGTCGAAGATTGCGTCAACGCGGTCGGTGTAGACGTCAACACTGCCTCGGCCGCTTTGCTGCAGCGCGTGGCGGGGCTGTCGGCGACGCAGGCCAAGGCGATCGTTGCCTGGCGTGAGGCCAACGGTGCCTTTGCCGATCGCAGTGTTCTGCTGTCGGTGCCGCGCCTCGGGCCCAAGACGTTTGAACAGGCCGCAGGCTTTCTGCGCATTCCGGGCGGCACCAATCCCTTGGACGCTTCGGCCGTGCATCCCGAGTCCTATCCCGTGGTCGAGCGGATTGTGGCGCGCACAGGCCTCACGGTCGACAAGCTCATCGGCAACAAGACGGCGCTCGCCTCGCTCAACGCCCGCGACTACACCGACGACAAGGTGGGGCTGCCGACGGTGCTCGACATTCTGCGGGAATTGGAAAAGCCCGGACGCGATCCGCGTCCCGAATTCAAGACGGCCAAATTTGAAGAGACCGTGCGTGAGATCAAGGACCTGCAGCCGGGCATGACGCTCGAGGGCGTCGTCAGCAACGTGGCTGCCTTCGGTGCTTTTGTCGACATCGGCGTGCATCAGGACGGCCTGGTGCATGTGTCCGAGCTCGCCGATCGCTTTGTGAAGGATCCCCGCGACGTCGTCAAGGTCGGTCAAATCGTGCGGGTGCGCGTGCTTGACGTGGATGCTGCACGCAAGCGCATCAGCCTGTCGATGAAGTCAAAGTCCGAAAAGGGAGCGGGCGAAGCTGGAAAAAACACCGCACCGCGCCGTGCAGAACGCGCCCAGAAGACGCAGACGAAGACCATGCAGGGCAATGGCGCTATGGCTGCAGCCTTTGCCGCGCTCAAACTGCGTCAGTGACGTATGCGCAAGCGTGCGGGTTTGCACTAAACTAGGCAGAATGTCGTAGTTAAAACCTATCGGAGGATGATCTCATGACTGATCCCAAACTCCTTGCGCCGGTGCATGCCGACGTGACCGAAAAGGCTGCAAAGCTTTTTGCCCATTCGACGGTGGCTCAGGCACTGGCGGCTATCGAGCTTGACGAGAAACGCACGCTGGACGATCAGGTGGCCATCACGCTGATTCCCGCACCTCCCTTTCATGAAAAGGAACGCGGCCTGAACCTGATGGAACGCTTCCGCGCGCTCGGCCTCCAAGAGGTCTCCATGGATCCTGAAGGCAACGTGATCGCCATTCGCCGCGGTACGGGCAACGGTCCCGTGCTGGTGTTGGCTGCACATCAGGATACGGTTTTCCCCGCCGAGACCAAGCTTGAGCTGCGCCGCGAAAACGGCATCCTGCACTGCCCGGGCATCAGCGACGATGCGCGCGGTCTGGCTGTCATTTTGCAGGTGCTGCGCACGCTTCAGGAATTGAACATTCAGACGGTGGGCGACCTTTATTTCGTCTGCACCGTGGGCGAAGAGGGTAACGGCGATCTGCGCGGCTCCAAGTATCTGTTCCACAAGTCGGGGCTGCCGATTGACGGCTTTATTTCCGTGGACGGCGTCAACGTGTCCCGGCTCCTGTCGGCCGCAACCGGCTCCAAGCGCTACCGTGTGCACTTCGACGGCCCGGGCGGCCACTCCTGGAAAGCCTTCGGCACGCCTTCGGCCATTCACGCCATGGGACGCGCCATCGCCAAGATTGCCGACGTGCAGCCCTGCAAGGATCCGCGCACGACCTTTACCTGCGGTACGGTGGCGGGCGGCACGACCGTCAATTCGATCGCCGAACACTGCGAGATGGAACTCGACATGCGCAGCGCCGGCGCCAGGGAGCTTGATGAGATCGAAGCGCAGATCCTGCCCCTCATTGAAGCGGCCTGTCGTGAGGAAAACGCCCGCTGGGGTGCCGAAGGCGACAAGGCGGTGCGTCTGCGTCTGGAGCCGATCGGTCATCGTCCGGGCGGTCAGCAGAGCGACGACGTGAGTGTGCTGCAGGCGGCGCGCGCGAGCATGTCCGTGCTCGGCATTGAACTCAAGGATTACAGCATCGCTTCGACCGACCACAACATCGCCATCAACTGCGGCGTGCCGGCTACAACCCTGGGTGGCGGCGGCCGTGAAGGCAACAACCACAACGTGCGTGAATGGTACGACCCCAAGGACGGCTACCTCGGCCCGCAGCTGGCGTTCATGACGAGCCTGCTGCTGCTCGGCTTTGAGGGCGTCACCGAGCCGCTTCTGGAAAAGCGCGGCTAAGGCCGCTCGGGCTGCTTTGAGAAATCTTCCCGAAGCAGTTTGCCGAAAAAATCCGCCGAACTCCTGACGGGGTCGGCGGATTTTTTAGGAGCTGAATCAGGATCGACGGGCGCTATTTGCGCTCGCCCATGCTCATGACGGCGTTGAGCAAAATGGCCCCGAACGTGGCCGTGCCGATGCCGCCCAGCGTGAAGCCGCCCAGACTCAGCGTGAAGTCGCCCGCGCCCAGGATCAGGGTGACGGCGGCGACAATGAGGTTGCGGTTTTGGCCGAAATCGACCTGATTGACGACCCAGATGCGGGCGCCCGCCACGGCAATGAGGCCGAAGACGACGATGGAGGTGCCGCCGAGAATGGCCTGCGGAATCGTCTGGATCACCGCCCCAAATTTGGGCGAGAAGCCAAGCACGATGGCAAAGAGGGCGGCAATCACAAAAAGCAGCGTGGAGTAAACGCGGTTGGCGGCCATCACGCCGATGTTTTCGCCGTACGTCGTCACACCTGTGCCGCCGACACTGCCCGCAAGCATGGTGGCCAAACCGTCGCCGAGGAAGGCGCGTCCCATGTAGGGATCAAGATTGCGCCCCGTCATGGCGGTGACGGCCTTGACGTGGCCGAGGTTTTCAGCCACCAAAATGATGACCACGGGAGCGATGAGCACGATGGCGCTCGAGTCGAACACGGGCGACTGGAAGTGCGGAAGTCCCAGCCAGGCGGCCTGCAGTACCGGCTCAAAGTCGATGGGCTTGCCCAGCCCCATGATGTTGGCCAGAACGAAATAGATCACGTAGGCGCAAAGCAATCCTACGAGGATGAGAAGCTTTTGCAGTAACCCGCGCGTGTAGACCGCCACCCCGCCCACGCACAGGACCGTGATGACTGCCATCCAGGCGTTGAAGTTGTCGCCGCCCACCGAATGCACGGCCGTCGGCGCCAGATTAAGACCGATCACGGCCACAACGGCCCCCGTCACGACGGGCGGCATGAGTTTTTCCACCCATTTGACGCCCGTGAACATCACGATGATGCCGATAACTGCATAAATGAGGCCGCAGACGATGATGCCGCCCAGGGCCGTCGGGATGCTGGCATTGGCGCCCGAGCCTGCCGCATAGCCCGTGGCGGCGATGACGACGCCGATAAAGGCAAAGGAGCTTCCGAGATAGCTCGGCACACGACCGCCGACCACCACGAAAAAGAGCAGGGTGCCGATGCCGCTCATCAAAACCGCCACGTTGGGGTCAAAGCCCATGAGCAGCGGCGCCAGAATGGTCGAACCGAACATGGCCACAACGTGCTGCAGGCCGAGTGCCACCATCTGACCGCCGGGCAGACGTTCGTCCGGTCCGATGATGCCGTCGGTCTTGAGCTTCCATGTGGGGAAGTAGGTCATCGAAAAGCTCCCAAAATTGTTATTTTCGTGTTGCTCAGGGCAACACATCCGTCGGCAATTCTAGCGAGAAAGCCTCTGTCGGAAAAAAGGTGTTTTCGCGGGGGGCGCGTTTGGCAAGTCCCTCAAAAATCGGCGAAAATACGCCCCCTTAACCGTGTGCGCGTGCTGTTGCGTGCCGCGGTTTGTTGATTTTTTCCGCACAGCATTTACGCATCCCCTTCATGTCCAAGCAAGCCATTGAGCGCGAAGTCAAGCGCCGCCGTACTTTTGCCATCATTTCCCACCCTGACGCGGGTAAAACGACCTTGACCGAAAAGCTGCTGCTGTTCGGCGGTGCCATTCAGATGGCCGGCGCCGTCAAGGGGCGCAAGGCAAGCCGTCATGCCACCAGCGACTGGATGGAAGTCGAAAAGCAGCGCGGTATTTCCGTGACGAGCTCGGTGATGCAGTTCGAGTACAAGGACCACATCATCAACCTGCTCGACACCCCCGGGCACGAGGACTTCTCGGAAGATACCTACCGTGTGCTCACGGCCGTCGACGCGGCCGTGATGGTGATTGACGCCGCCAAGGGCGTGGAAGCTCAGACGATCAAACTTTTGAACGTCTGCCGCATGCGCAATACGCCCATCATCACGTTCATCAACAAGCTCGACCGTGAAGTGCGCGATCCGTTGGATCTGCTCGGCGAAATTGAAAGCGTGCTCAAGCTCCAGTGTGTGCCCATCACCTGGCCGATCGGCATGGGCAAGACCTTCCGCGGTGTGTTTTCGCTGCTCAAGAACCGTCTCGTGCGCTTTGCGCCGGGAACGGAAAAGCTCGTTCAGGATGCCGAAATGATCGAGGGGCTCGACAATCCCCGTCTTGACGAACTCTTCCCGATGGAAATCGGCCCCGTGCGTGAGGCGATCGAGCTTGTGGAAGGGGCGACCGAGCCCTTTGACCTTGCCCGATTCCTTGCCGGCGAACAGAGTCCCGTCTTCTTTGGTTCGGGTGTGAACAACTTCGGCGTCGAAGACGTGCTCGAAGCGCTTGTCGAATGGGCTCCCGAACCTCAGCCGCGTGACGCGGGCAGCCGCAGCGTCGGTCCCCTTGAAGAGCCTTTTACGGGGTTCGTGTTCAAGATTCAGGCCAACATGGATCCGCGCCACCGCGACCGCATTGCGTTCTTCCGTGTCTGCTCGGGCTGCTACGAACCCGGCATGAAGGTGCAGCACATCCGTGAAGGCCGTGAAATGAAGATCGCCAATGCCCTGACCTTCATGGCCAATGAGCGTGTGCACATGCAGCAGGCCTATGCGGGCGACATCATTGGCATCTACAACCACGGTCAGCTTCATATCGGCGACACGCTTACCGAAGGCGAAAAGCTGGGCTTTACCGGGATTCCCTACTTTGCCCCCGAACTTTTCCGTGCCGCCCGTGCCAGAGATCCGCTCAAGAGCAAGCAGCTTCATCAGGGCCTTAAGGAGCTCGGTGAAGAAGGCGCTATTCAGGTGTTTGAGGGCGAATTCGGCAACCTGATGCTCGGCGCCGTCGGTCAGCTGCAGTTTGAAATCGTGGCCCAGCGTCTGGCAACCGAATACAAGGTCGACGCCATTTATGAGGCCACCGACGTTTCGACCGCCCGCTGGCTTGTCTTTCCCGACGAAAAGACCAAGAAGGATTTCTGCGACGAGCAGTCCAACCGTCTTGCCCGTGACAGTGAAGGCAACCTCTGCTACATGGCCACGTCCGTCTACAACCTCATGACGACGCAGAAGCATTGGCCGAACGTGGAATTTCGGACGACCCGCGAACAGGGTCAGAAGTTTGAGTGATCGGAGAAAAGCGTGACATTGACGATTCGCCGGGCAACCCGTGAGGATGCCGCATTGGTGACGGCCATCGAGGCTGCCTGTTTTCCGCCCGCCGAAGCGGCCGGCATTGATCGCATGACGCCGCGTCTTGCACGCTTTGCCGATCACTTCTGGATTGCCGAAGAAGACGGTCTGCCTGTGGGCATGATCAACGGCATGGTGATCGATCAGAAGGTCATCGACGACGTGATGTATGCCGACGCATCGCTGCATCGGCCGGACGGGCGTTGGCAGAGCGTCTTCGGGATCGGCGTCATTCCCGCCTACCGCGGCAGGGGCTACGCGGCGGCACTCATGAAGCGACTCATCGCGCAGGCCCGCGAAGAGGGCCGCAGCGGGGTAGTCCTGACCTGCAAGGACCACATGATCGCCTTTTACGAGCAGTTCGGCTACCGCTCGATGGGGGTGTCCGCATCCGAGCACGGCGGCGCCAAATGGAACGACATGATTCTCGAGTTTGAGGGAGTCGGGCAATGACGCTCAAGGCGGTTCTTTTCGATCTGGACGGCACGCTGGTCGACTCGGTTCCGCAGCTCACAAGCGGCGTTAATGCGCTCATGTGCGAGATGGGGCTCGCTGCCTTTACGCGCGACGAAGTGGCGGCCATGGTCGGTAAGGGCGTTCCCGTGCTGATCGAGCGTATTGCGCTTGCGCGCGGCCTGACGCGTG
Source organism: uncultured Sutterella sp. (assembly GCA_945834535.1). Classification (GTDB taxonomy): domain Bacteria; phylum Pseudomonadota; class Gammaproteobacteria; order Burkholderiales; family Burkholderiaceae_F; genus Duodenibacillus. Next base: position 31,185 of record CAMAHM010000003.1, read on the forward strand.
AGCCGGAAGCGCTCGCCCGGATGCAGTCGAACTACACGCGCGCCATGAAGGCGACGGACGTGCGTCTGGCGGCCTTTTTTCCGGGCGTGATCGAGGCGCTCGGCGCATTGCGCGAAGCGGGCATCAAAACGGTGCTCGTCACAAACAAGATGCGCCTCATGACCGAAGATTTTCTTGACAAAACCGGGACGGCGCACCTTTTTGATGCCGTGGTGGCGGCAGGTGACACGCCGCGCGCCAAGCCTGCGCCTGACATGGTCGAGCTTGCCTGCCGCAAGGCGGGCGCCTTGCCTGAAGAAGCGGTCATGATCGGCGACTCGGCCAACGATGCGCTGGCGGCTGCCGCTGCGGGCGTGCGCATCATTCTCGTGCGCACGGGCTACAACGAAGGCGTGCCCATCGATCAATGGGCACACCAAAACGGTTTTGGCGAGGTGCTCGACGATACGGCTCAGGCCTGTCGGGCGCTGCTTGCCGAGAACGCCCGAATCAGTCTTCGGGGCGGTCGGTGCGTTTGCGGAAATGCAGCGCCGAGCCAAAGCGATTGAAGCCGATCGTGCGGCCCGTGGTGCGTAAAAGCTCACCTTCGAGCGCGACGTTGCTGTCCGGCGTTGCTTCCGTTCCCTGCTTGTTGTCGTAGAGCTGATAGCTGGCGCGAGTGCGCTGCGGCGTCACGTTGGGCATCATCACGTTGCAGCCCGACAGGATGGCGAGCGAGCGGCCCCCGGAGTGCAGCGTTTCCAGTGCCGTTGCCGCGGCCATGTTGACCGTCGGCAGCGCCAGACGTGTGGCAGCGAGCATGTTGCGCGTGAGCGTAAGCAGCGGCCCCTTGTCCATCATGCCTTCTTCGACCATGCTGCCGCCGTGGCTGACGAGGTAGGGCCCCATGCCGAGCATGTCCACGTCGAGCGATTCAAACATACGGATGTCGCGCACCAGATCTTCGATCGTCTGCCCGGGAATGCCGATCATGACGCCTGTGCCGACCTGATAGCCCGCAGTGCGCAGGTCCGACAGGGCCTGCAGTCGGGCAGGCCAGGTTTTGCTCTTGCCCGTGCTTTCGTGCAGATGATCAAAGAGCGCACGGTTGCTCGTCTCGATGCGCAACAGGTAGCGCAAAGCGTTCGGGTTGCCCGCCGCCCGCGCCCAACGCCGATAGGTCTCCAGAGTCTGCTCGCCGAACGAGAGCGTCATGCCGCAACCTTCGGCAATCCCCATCTGCACGCTCAGGCGATGCGCAGCGGCAAGGACGTCTTCGATGAAGTCGACGAACTTGGGATCATCACGCTCGCCGCTTTGCAGCGCCACCGACCCGTAGCCGGCTTCAAGCGCGTAGCGCACGGCCTCGAGGATCTCCTCCTTGGTGAGCGTGTAGCGGAAGGCCGCACGATTGCCCTTGCGTATGCCGCAGTAGCGGCAGTCGTAGGTGCAGACGTTGCTCACCTCGATGAGACCGCGGAAATAGATGTTGTTGCCGTGCACCTTTGTGCAGCGATCGTAGGCTTCGCGCCAAAGTTTCTCGCAGTCGCTCGGATCGGTCAGGCGCAACAGGCGGGCAAGGTCGTCGTCGCTGAATTTTTCCTGAGTGAGCAGCTCGGTAAGAGGAATCTCAGACATGCTTCAAACCGTCCTTACGGGTTCTTTCGGGCGAGAAGTTCGCGTGCCTGACGGTAGGCCTCGAACGCTTCGGGGTGCAGCTGCAGCGCACGCGGCAGCACGCCCTGCAGATAGCTGATGGCCACACCGTAGTTGGTCATCGGCACGCCCTGGGCGACGGCCGCGGCCACGCGCGAGAGCATGTGGCGACGCGTCACGACGCATCCGCCGCACTGCAGAATCACGCGGTAGGGCGTCAGATCCGCAGGAAAGTCCTTGCCGACAACCACATCGACGTCGAGTTCACCGCCGACCTTCTTGGCGAGCCAACGAGGAATCTTCTTGCGGCCGATATCGTCGGGCTGCGGATGGTGTGAGCATGTTTCGCAGACCATCACCTTGTCGCCGGGGCGCAGGAATTCGAGCATGGCCGCGCCGCGCGCCATCTCCACAAGATCACTTTTGGAAAAGGCCATCTGGATCGAGAAGGTGGTGACGGGAATGGATTCGGGCGTCTGCTCACAGACGTTGAGCACAGCCTGGCTGTCGGTGACGACGAAGGCAGGAGGCGTTTTCATCTCTTCGATGGCTTCGCGCACACGGTTTTCGCGCACGACTATGCATTTGGCGTCGGCGTCGAGGATTTCGCGAATAGCCTGTACCTGCGGCAGGATCAGACGTCCCTTGGGGGCCCCTGTGTCGATGGGCGTGACCAGAAGCACGGTGTCCCCGGGCTTGACCAAGTCGCCCATAAGAGGCAGATCGGGCGAAGCCTCCTTTTGCACGAGCTCGGTGATGGCCTCGCGCAGCTCATCGAGGCCTCGCTTTTGGCTGGCGCTCGTGACGACCGGACTCAGGCCGAGTGCACGAATTTGCGAGGCGGTTGCTTCAAGACGCTCGGCCTCGACCGTATCGGCCTTGTTGATGACCGCAACAACGGGAATTTTGCGGCTGCGGGCGTCGGCCAAAAGCTCGGTGTCTTCTTCCGTGAGACCCTTGGCATCGCAGACGATGAGAGCCACGTCCATCCAGGCAAGCAGCGAGAGGGTGCGCTCGACGCGCAGCTGTCCGAGCGCGCCCACATCGTCCACGCCCGCTGTGTCGATAAACACCACCGGTCCGATCGGTGCGAGTTCGCAGGCCTTTTCGACGGCGTCGGTCGTGGTGCCGGCCACATCGCTCACGATGGAGAGGTTTTGATTGGTGAGCGCATTGATGAGGGACGATTTGCCCGCATTGCGACGGCCGAACAGGCCGATATAAAGCCGCAGCCCTTTGGGGGCATCCAAACGGGAACCGATGCGAGGTGCATTCGACATTGTGAAGTACTCCGAGGGAAGGTGGAACGTGACGTTTCTTTTTGCTTTATCGGGGGGCGTGCCCCTTGGCGATTTTATTCCTGTCGCAGGCAAACAAACGCCCGAACAACGGACATGAAAACGCCCGCCTGAGCAAGCCTTGAGGCATTACCGCAAGCGGGCGTCGGACTAGCTGACCCGGAGGGTCACACCGAAAAAATTACTTTTCGATGTTGGTGCGAATAACGTCCTTTTCGAGCCACACCGGAGAGTGGTGTTCAGCGGCTTCCCAGGAGATGTCACCCGTGCCGATACGCCAGATGCCGAAGAAGTGCGAGGCGGACAGCAGAGCGAGCGGGATGTGCGCGCAGACCACGAGCACGGTGATCAGGAGCGAGCCCCAGACGTGCAGGTAGAACATCGAAACGAAGGCGCTCTTGCCCACAGCCGGAGCAAAGGTCCACAGCAGCCAGCCGGTCACGACGAGCATGAAGATGGAAGCCATGAACAGCAGGTAGGAAGCCTTCTGGCCGGCGTTGTAGCGGCCCTGAGGAGCCACTTCGACGGGACCGAACGGGATCTTGAAGAAGCGACGGGGGTAGCCGCCGAAGTTGCGGAACCACAGAAGCGTGTTCTTGTCCCAGGTCAGGCAGGCGTTCATCATCAGCGCGAAGCGTTCCGGCGCGAAGACCAGATAGCCGACGAGGTTGATGGTAAAGGCAATGCCCAGACCAACGTGCCAGGCCATCATATTTTCGGCCTGAGCGGTTTCGAGGTCGCACAGGTACACGAGGGCACCGGTGATGACGAGAGCGAACCAAAGGATGGCGTTAAGGCCGTGGAAGACCTTGTCGGCCACGTGGAATCGCAGGATGCGGTCATTGTTGTTCGACATAATGGCTGCCTCCTTCCATTAGTGGTGAGCGGCCAGCTGCGAGCGCTGGGCGTAGTGCGTGTGCAGCAGGCTGTACATCGTGTCGTCCATGGGGGCGGCGCCGAGGTCACGGTAGACGCGTGCCACGCAGGGGTTTTCGTGAGAGCGGGTCAGGTTCATGGCCTGGCAGAGCTTGTCGTCCTTGTACAGACCGGCCTGACGGGCCAGAAGGACGGCGTTGCGGTTGGCGATCAGATCACCAACGGCCCAACCGGTCGCGCCTGCGGCAACCGCACACAGACCGACGACCTTGAACAGACCGCGACGGCCGAGAATGACGCTCGCCGGACGTTCTTCAAACTGGTAGTTCGACATGATTTAATTCCTTTGTTGTGCGATTACACGGTGGGAAGCGGGAACAGGGGCTTGAGCCAGCCGGTGCCGTTGGGCTGAACAGGCTGACCACCGCCGTTGACGCAGCCGCCCGGGCAGTTCATCACTTCGATGAAGTGCCAACGGGTGGGATCGCCGCGCAGCGTGTCGAGCACGTGCTTGAGGGACTGGTTGGCGCCGTTGACCACGCACACGCGCAGTTCAAAGGTCTTGCCGTTCAGTTCAGGCAGAGCGAGCGGGATCTTGGCTTCAACGTAGCTGTTGTCGAGACCGCGAACCGGGATGATGTCGGCGTTGTCGAGTTCCTTGCCCATGAGCACACGGTAGGCCGTACGCAGAGCAGCTTCCATCACGCCGCCGGAGTTACCGAAGATGGTGCCGGCGCCGGTGTAGATGTCGAGGTTTTCGCGCTTGCGTTCCTTGGGCAGATTGAGCGGGTTGATGCCCTTGCGACGCATCAGTTCGGCCGCATCACGCGCCGTCAGAGTGGCGTCGATGTCGGGGAAGCTGGGCGTGTCGGCCGGGATCGTGCCGTTCTTGACGTGCCAACGCCAGGCGTTGTTCATTTCAGGACGCGAGGCTTCGAGGATCTTGGCCGTGCAGGGGGTCACGGACACAACCTTCACCTTGCGCGGGTCGGTGCCGTAGAGTTCCTTGGCAGCCCAAACCTTGGCCACAACGCCGCCCATCTGGATCGGGCTCTTGGCGGTCGACAGGTGGGGAATGAAGTCGGCGTGGAAGGTTTCGCAGTTACGCACCCAGGCCGGGCAGCACGAGGTGAAGTGCGGCAGCGGATGGTGGGCGGCACGGGCGAATTCGGGGCCGCGCTTGCCGAGGACCCAGTACTGAACCTTACGGACGAACTCGGTGCCTTCTTCCATGATGGTCTGGTCGGCAGAGTTGTTCACGTCGTAGGTCTTGAAGCCGAGCTTGTCGAAGGCGTTCATCATCTGCTCGGTCGTCAGGTCACCGGGCTTGGCGCCGAATTCTTCAGCGATGGCCACGCGGACGGCGGGAGACGGATGCACGACAACAATCTGCGACTTGTCGGCGAGCATGGCGTCGACTTCGTCGACGAACGACATCTGTTCGATGGCGTTGAACGGGCAGGACACGAGGCACTGACCGCAGCTCAGGCAGCGCTGGTTGTCGATCTCGTGCTTGGCACCGAGAGCGCCGATGATGGCGTTCGACGGGCAAACCTTGCGGCAGGTGTCGCAGGCTTCGCACAGATCCTTGTTGATTTTGATGATGCCGCGCAGTTCACCCTTGCGGATGGTGCCGACAAAATCCGGGCCGTTTTCGCCGCGGCAGTTGGCCGGCGGGTTGAACGTCTTGATTCTGATGGTCTTTCCAGTCATGTTGACGGATCTCCTGTTTGATGAGGGGGTGGCCGGCCCTCGCATCCGCTCTCTTGTAGGGTCGTTAAGAGCGCTGAGGACGGCACTGGACGCGAACAGCCCCACTGCGGTTCATGCACGCTGCGGGGAACTGTAGTTTTTATTCAAAGGGGAATTCTTCGCGAAAATAAATTGAGACGTCACGAAAAATATCCCGAATCACGCCTGAAGCGCAGTATAAGTGGAAATGCCGAGATTTGCTGATGCCAAATTTCAGTGCGCCGAGTGTATCTACCATCGGACTAGTACTTTAGAACTATCAAGAATTAGTTCTAAAGCACTAATCGGGCAATTCTCGGGTGTCGCAAGAGGCAAAAAGAAGCGGATTTGCATTTTTCGGCTTGATGCACGTCAAACAAATCCGCTCCTTTTCCCGTCATTGATGCGTATCGATAAATGCTCACATATCTGCGGCTTTAAGGGGTTTTCTCAATTCGGCACGCACGTTGTCCATGCCCGAATAAAACGCCTTCATCATGACGAGACCGAGGAATTTGCCCGCATCGGTCACGACCACGCGGTCCGGATCGCTGCTGTCGTCGGTGATGGCGCCCACCATGCGCAGGGCAAGCATTTCCTTGCGCAGAGCCTTGTCGAGTTCCACGCCGTAGACGTCGCGGAAGTAGCGGCGAGAGATGCGCGCCGAAAACAGACTCAGCATCAGGCGGTACTGCAGCACGGCGTGCTTGTCGAAGCCGCGCATTCTCTCCACACCCGTTTTGCCGGCGCGGATGCGTTCGCCGTAGCGGCGCAGGCTGAAGGTATTGACGTACAGGTTGTTGCCCAAAAACGAGAATGCGCCCGAGCCCACGCCGAGGTATTCGTCGTGGTCGACCACGTATTCGTCAAAGCCTTCGTCGTTCGTGCGGCCGAAGGTCCAGCTCGTGAGCTGACGGTAGTTGCCCCCGAGCGTGTTCATGATGACGCGGTACTGATCCCCCAGCTCAAGGCCCTTGGCAGCGATGATGTTCTTGACGCTCTTGCGGGTCTGGCTCGTGACCATCAGCGGGTAGGTGGTGATCTGACGGGGGTTGAGCTTGACGAGCAGATCCATATCGCGCTGCAGCATGTCAAGGCTCTGGCCCTGAAAGCCGAAAATCATGTCGATGTTGGTCGTCGGGAACAGTTCGAGCGCCATCTGCAGGCGTTCATAGATTTGTGCGCCCGAGCCGAATTTTTCGTAGCGGTCGATGAACTTGAGAATGTTGTCGTCAAAGCTCTGCACGCCGATCGACATGCGGTCAACGAGGCCCTTTAAGTTGCGGAATGCAGGCGTGGTAATCTGCGCCGGATCGGTTTCGCAGGATACTTCTTTGATGCCGGGAAAGAGCGTGCGGGCATGTTCGATGGTCTTGACGAGTTCGTCCTCGATGATGGTGGTCGTGCCGCCGCCGATGTACATGCTCGTAAAGTCGTAGCCAAGCGCCTTGACGTAGTCCATTTCGCGGCGCAGATGCTCAAAGTACTCGAGCGCCTTGTCCTCTTTGTAGAGAAAACGGTGGAAGGTGCAGTACGAGCACAGCGTCTTGCAGAAGGGAATGTGGGCGTAAAGCAAGTACTGGTGACCGGGTTCGGGAGCGGGCGGACGATCCAGAACGATGGGGTCGCAGTTAAGGTAGCGCTTGATGTAGTGGTCCATCACCAGATCCGTGGCACGGACCATCCAGTTGGGCAGCAGCTTGCCGACTTTCTGTCCGGGACGCAGAGCCGGTTGAATCGATTGATCTTGCATGTACGAAAAAAAATCAGTCAAAAAACGACACAAAAAGTTCAAGGGGGCGATTGTACGCGCTCAACTCGGCGGGCAGGCTTAAGCAAAAATAGAAATTTTGCCCATACAAACAAGGCCGACGACGAGTCGGCCTTGGAGACGGTGCGCGCTGTGCGCGACATTAAGCCTTGGCGTGTGCGACGTACATGTCGTGGATGGCCTGCTCGAAATGCTTGGACAGGGGGCCGCGCTTTAATTTGAGCGTCGGCGTCAGAAAACCGTTTTCAATTGTCCACGGTTCGAGCGTGAGCGTCACGTTGCGCGGCAGCGCGTAGTGCGGGAAGTCCGCCGCTGCACGGCGGGCGCGCTTGAGAACGGCCGAGCGCACTGCGGGCAGTGCGAGCGCATTCGGATCGTTTGCATCGACCGAGAGTTTTTCGGCCAGATCCTTCCATTCCTCGGGATTGAGTACGGTAATCAAAGAAATGAAGGGGCGTCCCTCACCGACGACATAGGTCTGTGCAAAGAGAGGATCTGTTTCAAGCGCCAGTTCCAAATCCACGGGCGGAACTTTTTCCCCTGTGCTCGTGACGATGATTTCCTTGATGCGGCCGCGGATGCGAAGCAGCCCTGCTTCATTGAATTCACCGACGTCGCCCGTTGACAGCCACCCGTCTTCGCTCAGTACGCGTGCCGTGTCTTCAGGCCTGCCCCAGTAGCCCTTCATCACCGACGGACCGCGCACCTGAATTTCGTTGGTCTGCGGTGCCAGACGAACTTCGACGTTGGCGAACACTTCGCCCACCGTGTCGGGCTGGTTGATGCGCAGCGAGTTGCCGGCAATGATGGGAGAGGCTTCAGTCATGCCGTAGCCCTGAATGGGGGCCATGCCAAGGCCGCCGAACATACGGGCAACCTTGCCGTTGAGAGCCGCGCCGCCAGCGATGGCAACTTTGAGCCTGCCGCCGAACTGCATGAGGATCTTTTGGGCGACCAGTTTTTTGAGGATCGGCGCCGTGATGAAGTCAAACAGGGCAAAGGGAGAACGCGGTACGGGAAGTTTGTTGGCACGGCAGAAACTGCGCCAGCCGACCGAGACGGCACATTCAAACAGCCAGCGGGAAATCTTCGGCGCTTTTTTGAGTCTGTCGTTGATGCGTGCGTAGATACGCTCGTAAATACGCGGCACGGAAATCAGCACGTCCGGACGAACAATGCGGAAGTCCTCGTTGAGCAGCATGATCGAGCGGTTGAAAGTGACCGTGCAGCCCATGCCGAGCGGAAGATAGTAGCCGGCGGTCCTCTCAAAGGTGTGCGACAGCGGCAGGAAGGATAAAAAGACGTAGCCGGGTTCGGGCGCGGGAAGAATGTGTTCGACCGTGCAGATGACGTTGCTCACGATGTTGGCGTGGGTGAGCATCACCCCCTTGGGACGACCGGTGGTCCCCGAGGTGTAGACGATGGCCGCCAAATCCTGCGGTTCGGGACCGGCGGGAAGTTCGGCAACGGAATGCCCCGAAGCGAGCCAGTCGTCGATTCCGAGCACTTCGGGGGTGCCTGACAGCCCTTCGGGGCTTGCTTCATCGGTGAGAATGACCGTTTTGAGTTCGGGCATCGCCACGCCGGCGGCGGCAATCTTGTCCCAGCGCTCACGCTTATTGGTGATCAGACATTCGGCACCGCTGTCGGCGATGATGTAGGCCGACGATCCCGGAGTGTCGATGGCATGCAGCGGCACCGGAATGAGGGCGTTGCCGAGTACGGCCTGATCGGCGAGAACGGCGTCGACGGAGTTGTTGAGCAAAATGGCCACACGGGCGCCGCGGGGCAGCCCCGTGGCGGCCAAAGCACGGCGCCACTGAAGAATTCGCTCGCCCAGATCGCTGTAGGTGACAGTGTTCCAGCTCGATGACGCGCGATCGTACTGCCGCAGGGCGGGCGCGTCGGGGATCGTGCGCGCACGAAGCGGTATGAATTCGGCCAGCGTACGGCAGGTTTTAAGCTGCGCCAGGCGCGTGCGCGAATTTTCAGTAGTGTGATTCTTGGCAGTCATGCATTAATCCTTTCACGGGCGGCAGGTCTGAGCCGTTTGACCGGCCGTCGGGTAACAACAAATGATTCTAACGCGCACACCGCAAGGAGTTTTTTGCGTTTTACAACGAGCAACGGCCGCGCTTGTGCTAGTGCGGCCGTCTTAAT
>CAMAHM010000004.1 GCA_945834535.1 uncultured Sutterella sp.
AGCCGCTGCCCGTGAAGCTGCGGCCCGCGAAGCGGCTGCCCGTGAAGCGGCGGCCAAGGCCGAAGCTGAAAAGGCTGCCCAGGCCCGTGCCGCCGAAGAGGCCGCCCGTGCCGCCGAGGCTCAGAAGCGCGCCGAACAGAAGAAGGCTGAGGAAGCCGCCAAGGCCGCTGCCAAGGCTGCCGAGGAACAGGCCCGCGCCGCTAAGGCGGCGGCCGAAGAAGCTGCCCGTCGTCGCGAAGAGGCCCGCAGGAAGGCGCAGGCTGAAGCTGACGCCATCCGCGCTATGCTCGCCAAGCCCAAGACCGTGCTGAAGGCCAAGACCGATCGAGGTGACAAGAACGATCGCAAGGAAGAGGCTGCTAAGCCCGCCGCTCCCGCCAAGGCTGCTCCGGCCAAGCCCGCTGCCGCCAAGACGCAGGAACCGGCCAAGAAGACCGAGTCGCACGAAGGCGCCAAGAAGTCCGGCGCCAAGGGCCGCAAGTCCGACAAGTCGACCGATCGCAGCTGGGGCGACGACAATCAGAAGCGCCGCGGCATGAAGACGCGAGGTGCGGTCGACTCCGGTGAAGAAGTTACGTGGCACAGCCGCAGCCGCAAACAGCATCGTCAGGACCATTCGGCTCAGCAGGCAATGCCCTCCGAACCCGTGGTGCGCGAAGTGACGGTGCCCGAGACGATATCCGTGGCCGATTTGGCGCACAAGATGAGCGTCAAGGCAACGGAAGTCATCAAGGCGCTCATGAAGATGGGCCAGATGGTGACGATCAACCAGATGCTCGATCAGGACACCGCGATGATTCTCGTCGAGGAACTCGGTCACAAGGCTGTTGCGGCCAAGGCCGACGACCCCGAATCGCTGCTCGGCGAACTCGAGGATCGTGCCGAACAGTTCGAAGCGCTGCCGCGCCCGCCCGTTGTGACCATCATGGGTCACGTCGACCACGGCAAGACGTCGCTTTTGGACTATATCCGCCGCGCCAAGGTTGCCGAAGGCGAAGCGGGCGGCATTACGCAGCACATTGGTGCCTACCACGTGAAGACGCCGCGCGGCATCGTGACCTTCCTCGACACTCCCGGGCATGAGGCCTTTACCGCCATGCGTGCCCGCGGTGCCCAGACGACTGACATCGTGATTCTGGTGGTGGCCGCCGACGACGGCGTGATGCCCCAGACCAAGGAAGCTATCAGCCATGCCCGCGCTGCCGGAGTGCCGCTCGTGGTCGCGATCAACAAGATCGACAAGCCTGAAGCCAACATCGAACGCGTCAAGGGGGAACTCGTGCAAAACGAGGTGCTGCCCGAAGAGTACGGCGGCGACGTGCCTTTCTGCCCGGTGTCGGCCAAGACCGGCAAGGGCGTGGACGAACTGCTTGAAAACGTGCTGCTGCAGGCAGAAATGCTCGAACTCAAGGCGCCCAACAAGGGGGCTGCCAAGGGTCTCGTGATCGAAAGCCGCCTCGACAAGGGCCGCGGCCCCGTGGCTTCCGTGCTGGTGCAGTCCGGCCTTCTCAAGAAGGGCGACATCGTGCTCGTCGGTCAGGCCTTCGGCCGCGTGCGCGCCATGGTCAACGAACTCGGCAAGCAGGTTGCCGAAGCCGGTCCCTCGATTCCGGTGGAAATTCAGGGGCTGTCGGACGTGCCTTCGGCCGGTGACGAGCTGCTGGTGGTCCCCGATGAACGCCGTGCCCGCGAAGTGGCGCTCTTCCGTCAGGGCAAGTACCGCGACGTCAAGCTTGCCCGTCAGCAGGCGGCCAAGCTCGAAAATATGTTCGCCAACGTCAATCAGGGCGAAGTCAAGACGCTGCCGCTCATCATCAAGGCCGACGTGCAGGGTTCGACCGAAGCGCTTATCCATGCGCTCACCAAGCTGTCGACCGAAGAAGTTCGCGTGCAGGTGGTGCACAGCGCTGTGGGCGGTATTTCGGAAACCGACATCAACCTCGCCGCTGCGTCCAATGCCGTGGTGATCGGCTTTAACGTGCGTGCCGACATGGCCGCCCGCAAGCTGAGTGAGCAGGAAAGCGTCGACGTTCGTTACTACAACATCATCTACGATGCTGTGGATGACGTGAAGGCGGCCCTGTCGGGCATGCTCACGCCCGAAAAGCGCGAGACCGTGATCGGTATGCTCGAAATCCGTCAGACGATCCGCGTGCCCAAGGTCGGCCTCATCGCCGGCTGCCGCGTGCTCGAAGGTGTGGTGCGCCGCAACGCCAACGCCCGACTGCTGCGCGACAACGTGGTGATCTGGACGGGCGAACTCGCGAGCCTGAAGCACTTCAAGGATGACGTGCGCGAAGTGCAGGCGGGCAGCGAATGCGGTCTGTCTCTGAAGGGCTACGACGACATCAAGGTCGACGACCAGCTTGAAATCTTCGAAGTGACGGAAGTCGCCCGCTCGCTCTAATGCCGTGTGTCGGGTGCCCGCAGTTCGGCTGCATGGATGCAGCATCTGCGAGCGCCCGTCAGTTCAACTACAAACGACAATGGAGGACGCCCAACGTTGCCGCCGCGCTTCATGCATAAGGAGCGCCCTTCGGCAGCCGACGGCAGATTTATGAAACCATCCAAGCCCGGCCGCGGTCTTCGCGTTGCTGACCAGATCGCTCGCGACCTCGCCGAATTGATTCCGCTTGAAGTGCGTGATCCCCGAGTGGGTCTTGTGACCATCACGGGCTGCGAAATCACGCCTGACTACGCCCACGCCAAGGTTTTTTTCACGGTGATCGGTTCCGATCCCGCCGTGTCGGCCAAGGGGCTCAATGCTGCCGCCGGCATGCTGCGCAACCATATCTTTAAAAAGATGCGCATTCATACGGTGCCCACGTTGCATTTCGTGCACGACACGAGCGTCGAAAACGGCTTTGCCATGGATCGCGTGATTGAGCGCGCCATGAAGAGCACGCGCGACAACGAAGCCAACCAAACGGACGATAAGTCCGAATAGTGTTCAGACCGAGTTCCGACAATGGGAAAGAAGGGAGATGCCGTTGACGGCGTCATGCTGCTCGATAAGCCCGAGGGGATGAGCTCCAACTGGGCTTTGCAGCTTACGAGGCGACTCATCAACGCGCAAAAGGCCGGGCATACGGGCACGCTCGACCCGATGGCCACCGGTCTGTTGCCGCTTGCGTTCGGCAACGCCACCAAGTATTCGGCCGATCTGCTGCATGCCGACAAGCGTTACACGGCCACTTTGGCGCTCGGCGCAGCCACGGACACGATGGATAAGACGGGGGCCGTGACCGAAACGAGCGACAAGACGGTCACGCGCGAGCAGTTCGAGGCCGTTTTGCCTGAATTTACCGGCCGCATCCGTCAGACGCCGCCGATGTATTCGGCCATCAAACGCGACGGCAAAAATCTGTATGATCTAGCCCGCAAAGGCATTGAAGTGGAACGCACGGCCCGCGAGGTGACCGTGTACGAACTCAGGCTTGTGGATTTTGCGTCTCGACGCGCCACGATTGACGTGCGCGTGTCCAAAGGAACCTATATTCGGGTGCTGGCCGACGATATCGGTCGACGCCTGGGGTGTTTTGCGCACCTGACCGATTTGCGTCGAACGGAAGTGGGCGATCTGAAGATTGCCGATGCCGTGCCGTTTGCCGAGGTCGATGACAAAACCAAAACCGTCGAGCAGAGACGGGCGCTCATGAAGGGCGCGGACTTTCTGCTCCAGTCGCTGCCCGAGGTGCATCTGAGCACTGTCGATGCAGCGCGTCTGCGCAACGGCCAGCGTCTGGCCGTTGGCGCACCGCACAAGGGTAGTCTCGCCCGTGCCTACGGGGGGCAGGGTGAGCTTCTCGGCGTGGTCAGAGTGGACGCCAGAGGCACTCTGCATCCGCACCGACTGATCAAATTCGAAACAAATACACCCGAACAAACGGGAGAACTTTAAAAAATGACTCGAGCTCTTCGCAATATCGCCATCATTGCGCACGTTGACCACGGCAAGACCACCATGGTCGACAAGCTGCTGCAGTGCGCGGGTACGTTCCGCAGCAACCAGCAGGTGGATGAACGCGTGATGGACAGCGGTGACATTGAAAAGGAACGCGGCATCACCATTTTGGCCAAGAACTGTGCCGTGGAATATGAAGGCGTGCACATCAACATCATCGACACGCCGGGGCATGCCGACTTCGGCGGCGAAGTCGAACGCGTGCTGTCGATGGTCGACGGCGTGCTTCTTCTCGTTGATGCCGTTGACGGCCCGATGCCGCAGACGCGCTTTGTGACCCGCAAGGCTCTTGCTGCCGGTCTCAAGCCCATCGTCGTCATTAACAAGGTCGACCGTCCCGGCGCCCGCCCCGACTGGGTCGTCAATCAGACGTTTGATCTCTTTGACAAGCTCGGTGCAACCGAAGATCAGCTCGACTTCCCGGTGATCTACGCCTCGGCCCTGAACGGCTACGCCGGTTATACGGACGACGTGGAAGAACTTAAGGCGATCGGTAACATGCGCGCCGTGTTCGATACCGTCATCAAGTACGTTCCCGTGCGTGAAGACAATATCGACGCGCCCCTGCAGCTGCAGATCTGCTCGCTCGACTACTCGAGCTACGTGGGTAAGATCGGCATCGGCCGTGTGCATCGCGGTCGTCTGAAGGCCGGTCAGTCCGTGGTCATCATGGACGGCCCCGAGGGTACCCCCAAGGCCGCCAAGGTCAACCAGATCATGCAGTTTGAAGGCCTTGACCGCAAGCTTGTCGACGAGGCTCTGGCCGGTGACATCGTGCTCGTCAACGGTATTGAAGACCTCAATATCGGTACGACCATCGCCGATCCCGCCGCTCCCGAGGCGCTGCCCATGCTGACGGTCGACGAGCCGACCCTCACAATGAACTTCATGGTCAACACTTCGCCCCTTGCCGGCCGCGAAGGCAAGTTTGTGACGAGCCGTCAGATTCGCGAACGACTTGAGCGCGAATTGAAGTCCAACGTGGCCATGCGTCTGCGCCCGACCGCCGACGAAACCTGCTGGGAAGTGTGCGGCCGCGGCGAACTGCACCTGACGATTCTGCTTGAAAACATGCGTCGCGAAGGCTACGAACTTGCCGTGGGTCGTCCGCGCGTGCTTCTGAAGACCGTCGACGGTGTGAAGCTCGAACCGTATGAAATGCTCACCGTGGACGTTGAAGAAGAACATCAGGGTGCCGTGATGGAAGAACTCGGCCGCCGCAAGGGTGACCTCACGGACATGCAGCCCGACGGCAAGGGTCGCGTGCGTCTTGAGTACCGCATTCCCGCCCGCGGTCTGATCGGTTTCCAGAGCATGTTCCTGACGATGTGCCGCGGCACGGGCATCATGAGCCACGTGTTCGACGACTACGGTCCCATCAAGCAGGGGGATGTGGGTGAACGCCGCTCGGGCGCCATCATCAGCCAGGACGACGGCGCTGCCGTGGCCTATGCGCTGTGGAAGATTCAGGAACGCGGCCGTCTTTTCGTTTCGCCCGGCGAACCGCTCTACGAAGGCATGATCATCGGCGAGCACGCCCGCGAAAACGACATCGTCGTCAACCCCATCCGCTGCAAGCAGCTCACGAACATTCGTGCCTCGGGTACCGACGAAGCCATTCGCCTTGTGCCGCCCGTCAAGCTCACGCTCGAAGGCGCCGTGGAATTCATCAACGATGACGAACTCGTGGAAATCACGCCCAAGAGCATTCGCCTGCGTAAGCGCTGGCTCAAGGAATTTGAACGCCGCCGCGCTTCGCGTGAAGAACGCGCCGAATAAGGCGTCAGTTGCACTGCAGTAGGAGCGACTCGGGGCGCTCTGCCGCAACTCCGGCCGGTCTGCGAGCCCATGCTCACGGCCGGCTTTGTTTTGTGTTGACTCATGGCCAAGAAGAAATCACCGACCTGCTCAGCCGCAGCCTGCCCCTGCGGCAGCGGCAAAACCCTGGACCAGTGCTGCGGCCCGATTATGGACGGCAGCCGACGGGCGGCCGATGCCGTCGAGCTCATGCGCTCGCGTTATACGGCGTATGTATTGGGAAACGACATCTGGCTGCGTCGCAGCTGGGCTCCCGAAAACTGTCCGACAACGATTCTTGAACCCGGCATTGTTTGGTTGGGACTCAGGGTTTTGGCAGACGCCTGTCTCGATGAAACCCACGCGACGGTGGAATTCGTGGCCCGCGGGCGCTACAAAAACACCGGTGCCTTTCGCATGCACGAAGTGAGCCGCTTTGAAAAGCGTGAGCAAGGCTGGATCTACGTGGACGGCGATGTGGACGACGGCAACACAAACAACAACGCAAGGTGAGAAATCCATGCAGAACAACCATCACAAGTGGCGTTTTTGCGTAGCGCCGATGCTCGACTGGACGGACACGCACTGCCGCGTGTTTCATCGCGCGCTTACCCGCGATGCGCTCCTTTATACGGAAATGATCACCTCGGCTGCGCTCGTGCACGGCAATCGGGATTTTCTGCTGCGCTTTTCCGACGTCGAGCACCCCGTGGCCTGCCAGCTGGGCGGAAGCGATCCCGTCGAGCTTGCCCGAGCGGCACGCTGGTGCGAGCAGCGCGGTTATGACGAAGTCAACCTCAACTGCGGTTGCCCGAGCGAGCGTGTGCAGCGGGGCAGTTTCGGAGCCTGTCTGATGCTCGAGCCCGCGCTGGTAGCCGACTGCTTTCGCGCCATGCGCGACGCCGTCTCGATCGACGTGACGATCAAGCACCGCGTGGGGGTGGACAAGAACGACTCCTACGAGTTCGTGCGCGATTTTGTGGGCACGCTTTACGAGGCGGGCTGCCGCACCTTCATCGTGCATACCCGCTCAGCGTGGCTGAAGGGGCTCTCACCGAAGGAAAATCGCGAAGTGCCGCCCTTAAGGCGCGAATACGCCCCGCAGCTCAAAAAGGACTTCCCCGAAGCCGTCATTTGTGTGAACGGCGGCATCCGCACGGTACAAGAAGCCGAGACACTGATCGCGGGCGGTGTGGACGGCGTCATGGTCGGGCGCGAAGCCTATCAGAACCCCTGGATGCTTACCGAAGTCGACGAGCGTCTCTTCGGCGACGTGCACGAGCCCGTCACGCGACAGGGTGTCATCGACACCATGACCGCCTACATTGAAAGCATCGTCGCAGAGCACCCCCAGGCCGTGCGCGGCACGGCGCGCCACATGTTGGGACTTTTAAACGGTCTGGCGGGCGCCAAAAACTGGCGCCGTACGCTCTCAGACCCGGCAGCTTACGCCGCTCACGGTCCGCAAGTTCTGCAGTATGCCTATGCACGGGCTGGCTGGAAGGATGCCGACCTTGCCGAGACGCGTTGGGACGACGACGAGCTTTAAGAAAATTAAGGCTCGGTCGGATGAGCGGGATTGGCCGACCATTCCGACCAGCTGCCAATGTACACGCCGGCTGAGGGGAGCCCTGCCGCCGTCATGGCCAAATGGTTGCAGCAGGCTGTCACGCCCGAGCCGCAGCTGTTGATGACGGACGCGGGATCGCGGCCTTCAAGCAGGTTTTCAAACTCGCGCGCTAGCAGGTCGGCTGTCTTAAAAAGGCCTTGCTCGGTGAGGTTGTCACCGCACGGGCGGTTGATGCTGCCCGGAATATGGCCGCCCTTGGGGTCGAGCGTCTCGTTTTGACCCGCAAAACGGTCGGCGCTGCGGGCGTCTACCAAAAGGTAGTCCTCCGTTTCAAGATTGCGTTCAATCTCCCGCACATCCCAGACGCGCTCCAGAGGCGTTGCGGCACGCCAGGTGCCGACAGTGACGTCGGGCGACTCACGCGTGACGGGGAGCGAGGCCTCACGCCAGGCGCGCCAGCCGCCGTTTAAAACCCGCACGTTTTCAAAGCCCACCCAGCGCAGCGTAAACCAAAGACGCGCCGCAAAGTTGCAGGCACCGCCGTCATAGACGACGCAGATCGAATCGGGATTTAGGCCCAGACGCCTCATGTTGGCGCAAAAGCGGCCGGAATCGGGCAGAGGATGGCGGCCGTTGGCACCGGTCCGAGCGCCCGACACATCCGCTTCCATGTCGCAAAAGCGCGCTGCCCGGATGTGGCCTTCCTCGTACAGGCGCCTTCCCATGGTGTGGTCCCTCAGGTCAGCCCGCACGTCCAGAAGCACCAGACGCGGGTCCTCCAAAAGGCCAAGGAGTTCATTGCAGTCAATCAGAGGAGAAGCGCTCATGTGTTTTTCCTTGTTGAAGCTCATCTTGATAGCACCATTATTGTACGGTGTGCTCAGCGAGCCTTAGGCGCACGAGGCTTTTTGGTGAGCACGCTGGCCGCCACGCCCGCAGCGATGATGAGCGCAATCCCCAGATAGGTGGTGAGCTGCACGGGATCGTCAAATACGGTGATGCCGATCAGCGAAGCAAAAACGATGCCCGAGAACGACAGGATGGAACTGACGAGCAGATTCCCGCTGCCGTAGCTGCGCGTCATGGCAATCTGCGCAATCGTGGCCGACAAGCCGCAACCGACGGCGCAGAGAGCGGAGCGAACCGTGTAGACGTCGGGCTCTTCAAAAAGCAAATGGCCGGTGACACCGAACACGAGATTAAAGAGCGAAAAGTAGAACACCACGCGCCACTCGGGTTCCTTGAGGTTGGAAAGCTGCTTGATCTGGATGTAGGCGACGGCAGACAGAAGCCCCGATGCAAGGCCCAGAGCAGCGGGCAGCACGTCGCTTGCGTGAAATTCAGGCTGCAGCACCTGTACGACACCGGCAAAGCCCACAAGACAAACGGCAATCAGTTTGTATTCGATCCTCTCACCCTTAATGAGGGCCGCAATGCTCAGCAAAAGCGCCATCCACAGGGGGGAGGTGTAGTTGAGCGTCGTTCCGGTGGAAAGCGGCAGATAGACGAGTGCGTACATCCACATGGCAAGCGCGAGGGTCCCCGCGCCGCTGCGGGCCATGTGGCTTGCAAAATAGTCCGTGCGCATGCTGCGCCCGCGCGCCAGAGACCAGCCGCCGAGAAGTACGACGCCAAAGAGGCCGCGCCAGGCGACCATGGTGAAGGTTCCGAGATCGGGAGACGCCAGCTTAACGGTCGAGGCCATGACGGCGAAAAGAAAGCTGGCAAGAAGCATCCATAAAGACTGCATGCGGCAATGACGGCTTTGCGCTTGGTTGGGCGAAGAGCGACTCTAAAAAGCTCCGGACAGGAGTAAAGGAACAACACAGCCCGAAAGGTTCGGGCCGACGACACAGACGCCACCATAGCAAAGAAGGCGTGCAGTGTGGTGGGTGTGGTGCCGCTATGCGGCAGCCGGGAAGAGACGACCCGAAAATCGCAAAAGACGGCGACTAAAATGGCAACAATTGCGTGCCGTTGCACGGCGGTCGTGAAAGTGCAAAACAAAAAGGGGGACAGCATGCGCATTGCATTTATCGGCGGGGGCAACATGGCCCGTGCCATCATCGCGGGACTCGCTGCTACCGGCTTTGAGGGCAGCTCCATTGCAGTTAAGGACCACAACACCGAAAAGCTTGAGGCGCTGCAAAAAGACTACGGCGTGTGTGTTTACCGTGAAGACGGCGCTTGGATCAGTAAGGCCGATCTCGTGGTGCTTGCCGTCAAACCTCAGGGGTTGGCCGCCTGCCTTGAAGGATGTGCCCGCTGGATCGCTCCCGAGGCGACGGTGCTCTCGATTGCTGCGGGCGTTTCGACCGATACGCTGCGTCGCCGCACGGGCTCAGGCCACATTGTGCGCGCCATGCCCAACACGCCCGCCATGGTGCGGCAGGGCTTTACGGGGCTTTTTGCCGTGCCCGAGGCGACAGACACCGACAGAGAGCGCGCGCAAACCGTGATGGCCGCCGTCGGGCGTTGTCAGTGGCTTGACGATGAAGACGCCATGCATGCCGTGACGGCCGGGCCCGGCTCGGGGGTTGCCTATGTCTTTCTCTTCATGCAGGGGCTCGAAGAAGCGCTGCTCGCGCAGGGGCTTGATGCCGACAAGGCCAGAGCGCTGACGCTTGCGACCGTGCGCGGCGCTTCGGCTCTGGCGGACGCATCGGACGCGAGCTTTGAAGAGCTGCGCGCCCGCGTGACCAGCAAGGGCGGTACGACCGCCAAAGCGATTGAAGCCTTTGAAGACGCGGGGCTGCGCCGCATCATCGACACAGCCGCCAAAGCGTGCGCTGCACGCTCGAGAGAAATGGCCGAACTCTTTAAATAACGTCGGGCGATTCTGCAGTCGAGCCTCAAAACGCCAGGTCCAGCAGGCCTTTGGGTTTGTAGCCGATGGTTTGGATACACAAGGCTTTCTGAGTTTTCGAAAGCGCCAGGGTTGAGTGCACTTTTTTGGCGTCAAACGTGAGGCGCGCCAAACAGTTGATGCTCATCGCCGCGCAGGCCATGTAGACGGCCATGACCTTGGTGCCGGTGTCGAGCAGCGGGGCGTTGTCGAGCACTTCCTGCGCCATGGCACTGATGTCGTCACGCTTGACGAATTCGATCACCCGCGTGAGCACATCCCGCATCAGGCCCTGCGTTTTGGCCTGATCGTAGACGTAGACCAGATGCACGGGGGCATTTTTGGCAAACGGCTGCAGCAGGCAGAGGTCGCTTCTGCGGTCTTTGCCGTGAATAAAGCCCAGACTGTGCGTGGCGGGCTTCCAAAGCCACACACCGTTGGCCTTGACGACATAAATGTCGATTTCCCGCCAGTTGAGCGTGGTGGGCGTCGTACGGTGGTCACTTTTGGGCGATCCGTTGACGCCGTCGGCGGCCCAGAGAATTTCCACGAGATCCTGATCGCTGATGGGTTCGTCGGAGAACTCGTACGATGTACGGCGCTGCATGAAGGTGTCCGTCAGGCTCGCGTCAAAGTGCTTGGGCGCGGGCAGCATACGGTCGAGCGTCGTACTCGGCTCTTCCTCTTTGGGTTTCTGAAAAAGTCGGGGCATGGCAAAACCTCAGGCAGGAAAACCGAGCGTGACCGCTCCAAGAACAACATATCTATTTTCGTCGAGCCCAGCGGCGCGGCACGGTGCTTGCTGCGGGCAGGAGGCGCGGGCAACGGCCGACAATCCCATGGCGGCGCATGCCAAAAGGGCGCTTTGCATCATGCAGCCCGCGTCGAGCGCCAGGCACCGCTCGCGCATGGGTTCGGAAAGGGGCTGCGCCTTAACGTTGTCGCCGATGAAAACGACCGACACGGGGGCCTCGGCCACAAAGGGCTGCCCCGTCGTCGTGGCTGCGCGTGCGTCCTCTCCTGCAAGTTTTTCGAGCGTGTTGGTGTCGGGGTGATAGAGAAAGACGCCGCGCTCATCAAAAACGTAGGCGTCAACGCTTCTGAGATCGCGTGCGGTCGGCACGGTGCGCTTGCCGCAAGCGTCGTTTTGTCCTGCACAGGCCCACAACACGGCAGCCAAAATGGCGGGGTCTACGGGTTGCGCGGCAAAGGTGCGCTCCGAACGGCGCCTTCCGAGTGCACGGGTCAGGGACATGTCCATGAGGACGGGACTAGGCAGCTGAAGAGAAGTATTCTGAGTCATTGCGAAATGATTAATCGAGCGTAAAAATCGGGCACAATGCCAAGGCGCTCGGGTACAGTGCAGAATACACCGAGAAATGCCCGCTGCCGTGCAATCAGTGCTTGAAACGATGACGTCGTCGCCTTCTTTTGAAAATCTGCTCAGTCCGACTGCGCCCGCTTGCTTGGACGTCGACGCACCGCAGTCCTGGCGGCGCATCATTCACGTGGATATGGATGCGTTCTACGCGTCGGTTGAGCAGCACGACCGACCGGAACTGCGCGGCCAACCCATTGCCGTCGGCCGCAATTCCGAGCGAGGCGTCGTCGCGACCGCAAGCTATGAGGCGCGGCGCTGGGGCGTGAGGAGCGCCATGCCCGCAAGGCGCGCTCGCGAACTCTGTCCCGACCTCATCTTCGTGCCTCCCCGCATGGAGCGCTATCGCGAAATCTCGCAGCAGGTGCACGACATCTTTGCCCGCTACACCGACATTATTGAACCGATTTCCATCGATGAAGCGTTTCTCGACGTGACGGAGAATAAGATAGGCGAGCCGCTTGCCGTCAACATTGCCAAGGCCGTGAAGGCCGACATTCGTCGCGAGCTCGGTCTGACGGCAAGCGCAGGCGTTTCCTACAACAAGCTCCTTGCCAAAATCGCGAGCGACTGGCGCAAGCCCGACGGGCTGTGCACCATCCATCCGACCAAGGCCCTGGAATTCATTGACCGACTCAAGGTCGAACACCTCTGGGGGGTGGGGCCGGCCACGGCCGCGCGCATGCACAAAATGGGCATACAGACCGCCGAACAATTGCGACGCGTGGAGCTGCCCGAGATGGTGCGACTCTTCGGCAAGGCCGGCTGGAACTACTGGCGTTTCGTGCGCGGAATCGATGATCGGCCGGTCAGGCCTTTTCGCGTGCGCAAATCCGTCGGGTGCGAGCACACGTACCGCGCCGACATCCGCACTCCTCTTGACCTTGAGCGCGCATTGGGAGATCTTGCAGAAGAACTGGTTGCAAGGGCTGCAGCGAAAACATTTATCGCCTTAACGCTCACGCTCAAAGTGCGTTCTCACAACTTTGACACCGTGACGCGCAGCAAAACCGCGGATCGCCCCTGGCTCGATGCCGCGCAGGTGAAGGAAGGTGCGCGGGAGCTTCTTGCTGCCGTCGGGATTCCCAAAAGCGGTATTCGCCTCCTGGGACTCACGCTGAGCACGCCCCTTGAGCGCGATGCGCGTCAGGGCATGCTCGTCTAGCAAAGGCTACTCGCGGGCGACGTCGTCGAATAAATCGGCGTACATCGGCCAGTAGGACGCATAGAGGAAGGTCGAAAGCAGGAAGGCGATTGGGGTCAGAATGACGAAGGCCGAACTATTGAGTTCGAGAGCATAGACGAGCCAGACGCTGACAACGCTGATGCCGACGGTGAACGCGAAAAGAAGGGCGAGCAGGCACAAAATGGGGCCCAGATTGCGGACGACGCCGAAGAAGGAATAAAAGAGGGATTTGCCGCAGGGCATGTGCAGTTCACTTGCCAGAAGAGGCGCAAACCACACGGCCATCAGGCCTGGAATGTAGACCACGAGCATGGCGACGGTAGCCGTCCAGGGCCAGTTGGCGCGCACGCTCGCCCAGTCGAGACGATCGTTTTCCGTGATCGTCCAGCGGGCGATATCGTCGGCTGCCAGAAAGCCGTACAGGGCGTTCACCGTGATCAGAATAAAGCCGAATACGAGGCCGATGCGAATCAAGCTCTGGCGCACGGACGGGTCGCGCCACAGTTCGGGCAGCATGGCAAAAGACGGGCTTTTGCCGCGCAGCACGTCGCGTGTGTTGAGGCCGATAAAGACGGTACCGAACGGCATGAAGAGCGCGGCAAAAACGGGGCCCACATAGGGAAGCACCGACAAAAAGCTCATCGACAGGATGTAGCACAACACCACCCCCATGAGGGTGATCGGTTCGCGACGGGTGGCTTCAAAAGCAAGTTTGAACCACTTCACGCCGGCCGAAACGGGCAGAACACGGGATTGTTGAGACATGAACAACAAATAGTCAGGTGTATGAGAAAAGCGCAAGCTTACCGTGCCGGCGGGAGAAAAAGCGCCCGCATATGCGGGCGGATCCCCTTGGACAGTCTCAGGCTTGAGGCCAGTAAAGCGGGCAGACGCGCCGATCGTCGAGAACGCGTTCAAAGTGCGTCGGATCGTGCGGCGTCAGAAGCGCAGCTTCCCGAGGCAGGTAATAGTCAAAAAGGCGGCTCGTCCAAAAGCGCAGGGCTCCGGCGCGCAGCATATCGCGCCACAGAGACTTTTCCGTTGCCGTGAGTCTACGCTCGGCGTGATAGGCATCCATCAGTGCCTTGACGCGCACAGTGTCGAGCGCCCCAGTTTCGGGGATGATGCACCAGTCGTTGACGACGACCGCCAAATCAAAAAGCCACGGCGAGCAGCCGGCAAAGTAAAAGTCAAACACGCCGCAGACGTGGGCCGCCTCGGTGCCGTGCTCCTCGATCATCGTGTTGTTGCGAAAGAGGTCGCAGT
The DNA here is from genome assembly GCA_945834535.1 of uncultured Sutterella sp. Taxonomy (GTDB): domain Bacteria; phylum Pseudomonadota; class Gammaproteobacteria; order Burkholderiales; family Burkholderiaceae_F; genus Duodenibacillus. The sequence goes on from CAMAHM010000004.1 coordinate 14,007, forward strand.
GGCAGGCCGTGACGGTAAGCGAACGGTAGGCATCGCTCTCAAAGACCGTTTGCTGGTGGCGAATTTCCTCGTCAAGCTTGGCGTAAAGCGCAGCTGGGACGTGGGGTGCGATGAGCGGTGCGGTTTTGCGGCACCAAAGAAACCCCCTCAGATTGGGCTGATGAAGCGCAAAGTCGCGCGCCGCCAGATGCATGCGCGCCAGCGTTCGGCCCATGCTCGCGCACTCAACGGGCGTGACGTCGGCAATCGACGTGCCCGCAAGGCGGTTGGCGATGGAAAAGGGCTTACCCTTGATGAAGGAAAAAAGCGCGCCCTTTTTGGTACGCTGCGGTGCGGCCACGGGGCAGCCGTGCTTGCGAAGGTGTTCGCACAGCTCAAGATAAAAGGGAAGCTGCTCGGGCTGCAGGCGCTCGAAAACCGTCAGCACCCAGCGGCCCGTGTCGGTGTCAAGAAAATAGTTGGTGTTTTCAATGCCGCTTGAGATGGGTTCAAGCGACACACAGCGCCCGAGAGAAAACTCCTCGAGCGCTTCGTTGACGCAGGCCGCGTCGAGTTGCGTAAAAACCGCCATGGTGCGACTCGCTTACCAGCCGAACTGAATGAACTTGGGAGTGTCGACCGTCGAACGGGGATCGGCACCGGGGCGGTCGTCGATCGGACGGTCGCTCGTATTTTTCATGGTGTAGGGAATCTGCGTCGTGCCGGGGGTGACGCGAATTTCCGTCAGACGGTTGTTCTGATCGTGCCGCTCTTCAATACGCGTGCCGTAATTGGACACGTAGATCGAGTCTTTGGAGCGCTTGGCGGCGGACTTTTCGCGCGCAGCGCGGGCCTTTGCCATGTCTTCGGCCGAAGGCTCGAGACGACTGGCGTTGTAGGTGTTCGAATCCTGCTGACGCGAACGCATTTGCTGGGACTGCACCTGCATGTACTGCCCCTCGGAAGCGCCCTCAACGCGCTCAGGGGGCGCAAAAGTGCCCGCGGCAGCGACGCCGCAGAAAACGACGGACAATGCGGCAAGAGAGACTGTTTTGAACATGATGGATTCCTTTGGCAAAGCACTTCGGCAATCGGGACTGCCGGAGATTGTATATGTGCAATTTTGGCATTGAATGCTGCTGCGGTTGCATCAAAACCGAGGATTTTTTCAATCAGCCTGCAAAGGGTGCAAACAATGTTCCGCAACGAACACCAAAGGAGAGGGGGGCGACGGGCGGCTAAAATGGCTCCTTTGAGCTCATCTGAACGGAAAGTACACCATGGCCACACTGCTGTTGATCGACGGATCCAACTATCTTTTCCGAGCCTTTCATGCGCTGCCGCCGCTCACAACGAGCAAGGGCGAGCCCACCGGGGCCATGAAGGGATTCAACGGCATGCTCAAAACCGTCTACGACGCCGTCAAGCCCGACTATGCGGCCTGCGTGTTCGACGCGCACGGCAAGAACTTTCGCCACGCAATTTTTGCCGACTACAAGGCCAACCGACCGCCGATGCCCGAAGAGCTGCGCGTGCAGATCGAACCGATTTTTGAGTTGGTGCGCCTTAAGGGCTGGCCCCTTTTGCAGGTGCCGGGCGTAGAGGCCGACGATGTGCTCGGCACCCTTGCCAAACAAGGCAAAGCGGCCGGCATGAAGATCGTCATCGCCACCGGTGACAAGGACATGGCGCAGCTCGTGGACGAGGACGTGACGCTTATCAACACGATGACCCGCACCCGCTACGATCGGCAGGCCGTGTTTGAAAAATACGGCGTTTGGCCCGAGCAGATTATCGATTATCTCTCGCTCATGGGAGATAAGGTCGACAATGTGCCCGGCGTTGAAAAGTGCGGTCCCAAAACGGCTGCGCGTTGGTTGGCCGAACACGGCACCCTTGAGGCGATCATGGAAAACGCCGCAAACTTCGGCGGCAAGATCGGCGAGTACCTGAGAGCCGGACTCCCGTTCCTGCCGATTGCCAGACAGCTCGTGACGATCAATACCGAGGCCGACGTGGGCGTGACGGTGAACGATCTTGTCGTTGCCAAGCCCGATGAGGACAAACTGACGGCGTTTTATACGCGCTGGGAGATGCGCTCGGCGGCCGTGCGCTCAGCCAAAAAGGCCGCGCCTGCCAAGGCGGCTGCCGCGGCTTCGCAACCTGCGCAGACGGGGGATCTTTTTGCATCGGTTCCGCAGGACTCGGTCGGAGTCTGTGCCGAGGCCGTGCCGTCTTCGGGCAATGTCCGAGTGCTGCTCGACGAAGTGGCGATGCAGGCCTTTGCAGCCGAACTTGAGGCGTTGGATAAATCCGCTCCGCCCGTGGCCGTGACGCTTTTGTCGGACGCGCACAGTCCCATGACGGACACTCCCGTGGGGGCGGCGTTTGCCGTGAGTCCCCTCAGAACCTGTTATGTGCCGCTTACGGCCGCAGGAGCAAGGGAATCTTTTGTCCGCACGTTCGGCGTCTGGTTTGCCTCGGCCGCGCCCAAGGTGCTGCACGACGCCAAGTACGCCCGCCACGTGCTCAAAAACATCGGTATCGATCTGTCCGGTCCCGTCGAAGACACCATGCTTATGAGTTACGTGCTTGAAGCACACCTCAAGCACGAGTTGTCCCGCATTGCTGCTCGTACCCTCTCGTCCGTGCAGCCCGAACTTGAGGCGTTGCTGGGCAAGGGGGCGTCCCGCCGCGCCGCCCGCGAGGTGCCTTTGGAGCAAGCGGCTCCCATGATGGCGACCATGGCGGCCGTGGTGCGCGCTTCGGCTTCGCAGTTGCTTGCGCGCCTAGCCAATGACGAAGGACTTGAGCGTATTTACCGTGAAGTGGAACTGCCGAGCATGGCGGTGCTTTGGACCATGGAGCGCACGGGTGTGCTTTTGGATACGGCAATGCTCTCGGCGCAAAGCGCAGAACTCAAGCGTGCGATTGACGAAGTCACAAACCGGATCAACGAGATTGCGGGCGAAAGTTTTAACCCCTCCAGTCCCAAGCAGCTCGCGCAGGTTCTTTTTGAAAAGCTCGGACTTCCCGTCAAAAAGAAGACCTCCACGGGGGCGCCCTCGACCGACGAAGAAGTGCTTTCGGAGCTTGCGATGGACTACCCGCTCCCCAAGCTGATTCTTGAATACAGAGCGCTCACCAAATTAAAGAGCACCTATACCGACAAGCTTCCGCAGATGGTGCTTGTGAGCGACGGTCGCGTGCACACCACCTTCGGGCAGGCGACGGCGGTGACGGGGCGTCTGGCAAGTTCTGATCCCAATCTGCAGAACATCCCCGTGCGCACCGCCGAAGGTCGGCGTGTGCGGGAAGCGTTTACGGCGCCTGCGGGCTGCAAAATCGTCTCGGCCGACTACTCGCAGATCGAACTCAGAATCATGGCACACATTTCCGGTGACGAGGGGCTCATAGCAGCCTTCCGCGAAGGTCGCGACATTCACCGCGCGACGGCGGCCGAAGTGTTCGGCGTTGCGCTGGAGGCCGTAACGGCCGAGCAACGCCGCATGGCCAAGGTCATCAATTTCGGACTTATCTACGGCATGAGTGCTTTCGGCCTTGCGCAGAATCTGGGGCTTGAGCGCAGTACCGCTTCACACTACATCGAGCAGTATTTTGCGCGCTACCCGCGCGTTAAGGCCTATATGGACAATACGCGAGAAATTGCCCGCGCCCGAGGGTATGTGGAGACGGCATTCGGGCGTCGACTGTGGCTGCCCGATGTGAAGAGCTCGCGTGCGCCGGTGCGAGCGGCTGCTGAGCGAGCGGCCATCAATGCGCCCATGCAGGGCACGGCGGCCGATCTCATCAAGTTTGCCATGGTGGCCGTGGCCAAATGGCTTGAGGATGCCCGTATGAAGGCGCGCATGGTGCTGCAGGTGCACGACGAACTGGTGCTCGAGGTGCCCGAGGATGAGCTCGAGGCGGTGCGCACCAAGCTCCCTGAGCTTATGGCGGGTGTGGCGTCCCTGAGGGTGCCGCTCATTGCCGAAGTGGGCGTTGGCGACAACTGGGAGGCCGCGCACTGATTTTTAGATCAGACGAGATCGTTGAAAACGCAACAGGCCGCATTCGCGGCCTGTTGCGTGAGGGCGGTGCGTATCAGCAGGCGCCGGGCTTGTCGGGAACGAGACGGATGAGCTCCCTGCCGTTTTCGTCAAGGAAGATCAGCGCATCTTTTTCACGTTTGAGCGTCTTCACCTTGTTGATGGCATTGAGCATGGTGTCTTCGAGCTTCATGTACTCAGGGCCGCACATACGGCGCGTCACGCCGAGTGCACCGAAAGTGATGACATTGCCTTCGATGGCATAGTCGCCGAAGATGCGGTTGCAACCGAGGTCGCCGTTGACGCGGTTGGCCGTGAACTCCAACATCGGCGACACGTCGCAGGAGCTGTTTTTGGGAATGGGCAGCATCCAGCTCGTGTTGGCGATGTTGACGGGTTCGGCCGGAGCCGACGGTGTGTTGGCGCATCCCGGCAGTCCGACCGTGACGGTCAGAGCCGAAGCGGCAGCGGCCGCAAAGCGCTTGAAGGTCATAAACCAAACTCTCCAAGAGAAGCGAAAAAGAAAGGGAGCAATTTTGCCTCAGATCGTCAGCGAACCGGTCCCGAACAGTTCGGCACGCAGATCGGCGTCGGCAACGCCCGCCTTGCGCAGGCCGGCGGCAGCAGCCTTCATGAAGTCCGCCGGACCGCACAGGTAGTAGACGGCGCCTTCACGCACGGCGGCGGCATAGTCGGCGTCCGTCGGGCGACCCTGATCGGCGGTCTGATGCACGATCAGGCGGCCGTCGGAAAGCTTGGCCATCAGGTCGCGCACTTCTTCGCCCAGGGTAAAACTGAAGGCATTGCGGCAAACGTGGAAAAATGTGACCGGCAGATTCTTCTTGGCGGCGGCGCGCAGCATGGCCACCATGGGAGTGATGCCGATGCCGGCGCTTACAAAAACGGCGGGACGCTCGGAATCGAGCACGAACTCACCCACGGGCGGCATGACGTCGATGATATCGCCCACATCGAACTCATCGTGCAGCGCGTTGGACACCATGCCGGCCGGGCGATCGGTCTGTGCGGCAATGCGTTTGACGCAGATGCGCAGGAAATGTTCGCCGCACTCGACGACGGTGTATTGACGAGGCTGGACGAGTTTTTCACTGGACACATGCAGACGCACGGAGATGTACTGGCCCGGCTGAGCAGGCATGACTGCGCCGCCGTCCACGGGTTCAAGCACAAAGCTTGCGACTGCATCCGTTTCCTTTTTCTTTGCCACGATACGGAAGCCGCGCCATACGCTCCAACCGCCTTCGGCAAGCGCGTTGCTGCGGTACAGATCCGACTCAATTCCGATCATGAGGTCCGCGAGCTGTCCGTAGGCCGCGGCCCAGGCGTCAATCAGCTCGGGTGTGGCAGCTTCACCGAGAACCTCCTGAATGGAGGCAAGCAGATGACGGCCCACGATGCCGTAGTGCTCGGCACGAATGCCCACGGAAACGTGTTTGTTGGCGATGTGGCGGACGGCGTCAATAAGCACCGCCGGGTTTTCAATGTTTTGAGCATAGGCAAGCACTGCGCCCGCAAGCGATGCCTGCTGACGGCCGGCGCGCTGGTGTCCTTGATTGAAGATCTGCCTCAGTTCGGGATTGCCACGCATCATGCGGGCGTAGAAATGCGTCGTCAGAGCAACGCCGTGTTCGATCAGAACGGGGACTGTGGCTTTAACAAGTTCGATTTGTTGCGGTGTGAGCATGACGGTCAATCTCCTAAAAAAGAGGTGTATCCACGCAATGGATGGAGTCTATATTTTGGCACTATAGTCTCGATGCATGCAATAAGTTAAAAAAAGGGCGGAGATTGAAGCAACCTCCGCCAAAAATCCAACCAAAGGAGAATCAAGAAAGGCTGTCAACGCCGTTTCTTGAGGCGTATTTTGAGGCCTGTCGCTTTGAAAAGCTGAAACGAAAATTCCCGCAACCGAAACGAAATGTATCAGCCTTTTGTTGAGAATCATTCTCATTTGCGATGGTATAATTCGTGCATCCCTTGCATCGTGCGGTTTGGCGCAATTGAGCGTTAACCCTGATGGGGTTTCCTCTCTTTTCTTTTTTCTGTTTTGGACATTCTTTGATACAAACGCTCGCTTGGGACGCACTCATGCGTTTGCCGAGATCGGTTGATTTTTTCAAATCTGCATCATGCTGACAGTCGTTGCTGTTCTTGCCAATTTTCTGAGTCGTCTGGCGGCCGTCGGTTTGGCCTACTACCTGTCGTTTCGCGTGCTGTCGCGCTGGGGCAACGTCGTGGCAGCAATGGCTGCCGGCCTTCTGTTGTCGATTGCCTGCACCCATCTTCTCCCCGAGGCTCTGGCTTCAGGAATTTCCGTCGCCACGGGCGGCTATGTTCTGTTGGCCTCGCTCACGGCCTTTTTTCTGCTCGAATGCATTCTCTCGCGTTTTGCCGGTCATTCGCACGGTCGGCCTGAAGTCAAAAGTGTTCCGGCGCTTTTGGGCGGAGGAAAGCGCGTGGTGACGCACGTGCACGCACCTCGTGAAGGCTCCGGGGGAGCGGCTGCGATGCTGCTTGGAACGGCCTGTCACAATTTTGTAGACGGACTTTTGGTGGCGGCAGCTTTCGCCACGGACTATTCGAGCGGCATCATTGTGACCACGGCAATTTTTGCGCACGAGCTGCCGCAGGTTCTCGGGCAGCTTGTCGTACTCAATCAAACAGGGATGGAGCGCCGTAAGGCGGGGCTTTGGACGCTTGCCGTTGCCATGGCTGCTGTGGCGGGCGGTTTCGTCGGCTCGCTTCTTTTTGTTGTTTCCGAAACTCTGGTCGGTTACGCCATGATCGTCTCTGCGGCAAGCTTCCTTTACGTTGTGCTTTCCGTGCTGTTGCCGGAAGTCGCGCATGCCCATGAAGAAGGCCGTGGCGGGATGCCTTTTAAAGAAATTGCCGGCATGCTGGCGGGCATTGTTTTGTCCGTTTTTATTCTAATGCCGCTGCACGAGGGCTCGCACGCTCAGAGCGAGTGTCCATCGCATTCCAAGGTTGAAGCTGCTCATGAAGGTCTTTGATCTGTGCTGCTCGTCCGGACACCGCTTTGAAGGATGGTTCGCGAGTCTTGAAGAGCTTGAGCACCAGCGCGACTCGGGACTTTTGACCTGTCCCGAATGCGGATCGTCCGAGGTGCAAAGACTGCCCAACGCGGCGCACATCGCAACCGAGCGCATGCGTGAGGCCGAGGCCGAGAAGTTGGCCGAGGCTCGCCGCGCTCTTATGGCGGCCGTGCGCGATCAGGCCGAAAGAGCCGAAGATGTGGGCGATCGCTTCGTCGATGAGTCCCGCGCCATTGCGCGCAATCGGGCTCCACAGCGCGTAATCAAGGGCCGCTGTTCGGTCGAGCAGGCCGAGGAACTTTGGGAAGAAGGCATTGCCGTGCTCCCCGTGCCCGAATCGAGCGGCAAAACGATCAATTGAGATAAAGGAAACGCCGACCCTCCGTCAGAAGAGTCGGCGTTGGCAATCAACGGGCCTCAGTCAGGCCGCAGGCTTCTTAGTACTGGTCAAAGTACTTCTGGATCTGCTGCCAGTCGGTCGTCTGCGTCAGAGCAAGCTGCAGCAGGACGCGGGCCTTCTGCGGGTTGAGCGTGCCCGAAGACACCCAGTGCTGAGCCTTATCGTCCACTTCGGCGTCCTTGGTGGTCGCGCCCGTCGGAACGCGGGAAGAACGCACGACGACGATGCCCTTCTTGGTGGCCTTTTCAAGCACCGGCCAAACAGCCTTGTGGATGTTGCCGTTGCCGACACCGGCGCTCACGATGCCCTTGTAACCGGCCTTGATGAGGGCCTCGGCCTGCACGCCTTCGACACCGGCGTGGTTGTAGACGATGCCGACCTTGGGAAGCTTGTTGAGCTTGGAAACGTCAAACGGCGTCTGCGTGGTGTGGGCGCGCATCGGCATGACTTCGTAGGTCACCTGGTTGTTGAAGATGGTGCCGACCTTGCCGAAGTTGCCGGCCTGGAAGGTTTCGGGCTGCACCGTGTTGGTCTTCATGACGTCACGGGCGCCGATCACGACGTTGTCCATGGCAACAACCACGCCCTGCTTGGCCGTTTCCGGCGTGGCGGCGGTCAGCACGGCGTTAAAGAGGTTGCGCGGACCGTCAGCACCGAGACCCGTCGAGGGCAACATGGCACCCACGAGCACCACGGGCTTGGAGCACTTGTTGGTGAGGTTCAGGAAGTAAGCCGTCTCTTCCATGGTGTCGGTGCCGTGCGTGATCACAAAGCCGTCGTACTTGCCGCAGTCAGTGTTGATCGTCTTGGCGAGCTTGAGCCAGACTTCGTCGGACATGTCCTGGCTGCCGATCTGGGACACCTGAATCGGCGTCACATTGGCGATCTTGGCGAGTTCGGGAACAGCGGCCACAAGGTGGTTGACACTCACCTTGCCGGCGGCGTAGGACGAGCCGGTGGAAGAATTGCCGGCGCCCGCAATCGTGCCGCCCGTGGCGAGAACGGCGATGTTGGGCTGCGCCAGGGCGGCGCCCGAGAGGGCGATAAGGCCGAGGCCGATCATTGTGGTCTTAAGAGACATGGTGGTGCTCCTTTGTGCACGACGAAAACGTGCTGTTGAATGCGCAAAATGGTTTGCGCCGTCGGTACCTTGCTGCCGAGCAAAGTTGGTCGGTCTTTGCCGTACGGCAGCCCCAAAACAGGGTGGGAAGGGCATCGAGGCCGAGCAAGTCTAGGGGGATGTGCAACGGACGGATGGTACAAAATCTAAGGTGTTTGACCTAGGATAAATATCGTAGAAAAATAGGAAAACCCTAGTCCGACAACTCTGACGAACTCTCCCAAAAAGAGGTATGAGGTGCTTGAGAGGGATGCGTTGACGGGGGACATCCGCCGGGAAAACGTCTTCGCCGCAGAAAAATCGGCACCATTGACAAAGCAAAACTGCTGAGTGGTATGCCACAATGGGAAGTCTCATCGATGCCCAGATTTGGTGCGCCCCGTCCGAAAGGATTTGGGGCTTTTTGTCATGCAAAGCGTTGCACTTATTGCTCCGGACTTTTTTCTCATCGTGCTCGGCGCCGTACTGAGCCATAAGCTCGGTTACCCGCGCAGTTTCTGGAACTGGGCCGAACGTCTTGTCTTCTATGTGCTTTTGCCGCCGATGCTCTTTTTGTCGGTGGCCAATTCCAAGCTGGCGCTGGGTGCTTCAGGTGAGTTTGTGGCCGTCAGTCTCCTCACCATGGGGCTGGGCACACTTTTATGCTGGCTTGTGCGCTATGTCGTGAAAACAGACGACGTGACTTTCGCTTCGCTCTTTCACACGGGTTTTCGCTTTAACGCGTACATCGGTTTTGCGCTTTGCCTGCGCATGTTCGGTCAGGAAGGTTTTGCCTATTTTGCACTCATCATTGCGTTTTGGATTCCGATCAGCAACGCGCTCGCCGTCATTGTTCTGGCCAACGCCGTCGAGCGGCGACGCATGCGCGAGAGCGTGCGAGACAAAATCGATGGCCGCAGCGGGCGCGCAACGATTGTGAAGCTCACCGGGCGCGCTATCGTGCGCAATCCGCTCATCATTGCCACCTTGCTTGGGCTTGTCTTCAATGTGCTGGGATTGGGGTTGTCTGACATCGTGACGGCCATGCTGCGGAATCTTGGAAGCGCCTCTTTGGCGCTAGGCCTTCTTTGCATCGGGGCGGGGCTCGAATTTGCCGGCATTCGCAGCTCCATGGCCGCTCTGGCGGCTGTTTCCGTTGTCCGCCTTTTCGGCATCGGAGCTGTTGCGTTGGTCGTCACGAACTTTTTTGATCTTCCTGCATTGTCGGCAAGCGTACTGCTGCTCTTTACGGTCTTGCCGACCGGACAGTCTTGTTATGTCATGACCGCCAATATGGGAGGCAATGCGCCCGCGGTCGCATGCATCACAACGCTGCAGACACTGGCAAGCATGGTAACGCTGCCTCTTTGGATTGCCTTTTGCCTGTCCTGAGTGTGGACATCGGATCCCGAAAAAGGCGTCTGTTTCCCTCGCGTAAACCCTGTGCGAAAGACTGATTTTGTTAAAATCCTGCATTAGTTTGGATGAATAAAAGGAAGTCTTCAGGACTTTCGATAAACGGGAAATTGCGAGTGGACATGATCAAGGTTGAGAAAATTTATCTCAACGGCGCCTGGGTGAGGCCGCACGGCTCGGAACGTGCCGCATTGGAAAATCCTGCAACGCGCGTGCATTTTGCTTCCGTGCCCTTGTGCGACGAAACTGATGCCTTGGCGGCCGTCGAGGGTGCGGCAAAGGCTTTTCTCCAATGGTCGAGAACCCCTTTTGCCGAGCGGATTGAGCGCATGGAGCGCATGCTCACCGTCTTTGAGTCCATGCACGACGAAATCGTCAAACTCGAAGCGAAGGAGCTCGGAGCGCCCGTTTTCTTTTCGCGTTACGCGCACTGCCAAAGGCAGTTTGAGCGCATTCGAGCTTTTATCGATGCCGCGCGTGAATTCAAATGCTGCGAGCGTTTTCGAGCGAGCACTGTGCTGCGCGAGCCGATCGGCGTCGTGGCGGCGATTACGCCCTGGAACTACCCGATCGGCCAAATTGTGCAGAAGGTAGTGCCGGCTGTGCTGATGGGCAATACGGTGGTCTTAAAACCAAGCACCAACACACCGCTGACTGCCCTTTTGCTGCTGCAGGCTTTTGAGAAGGTGGGTTTCCCGGCGGGCGTCGTCAATCTTCTGATCGGGCGCGGTTCGGAGCTCGGGCGCATTCTGTGCACGCATCCGAAAGTGGCGATGGTGAGTTTTACGGGGTCGACCGACGTCGGTCGCGACATTGCGCGACTCGCGTCGCACTCGGTCAAGCGTCTGGCGCTCGAATTGGGCGGCAAGTCGCCCTACATCTGGCTTAAATCCCGCGATTACCGCGCGGCTGTTCCCAAGCTTGTGAGCTCAATTTTTTACAACAGCGGCCAGACCTGCACGGCGCTTTCGCGCCTCATCGTGCCCGAAGAAGATCTTGCGGACATTGAAGCGCTCCTCAAAGAAGAGGTTGCCAAGCTCAAGGTGGGCGACCCCATGGATCCAGACACGCATCTGGGGCCGGTGGCAAGCCGATCGCAGTTTGAGACGGTGAAAAGCTACATTGAGCTCGGCATCCGCGAGGGGGCACGCCTCGTGTGCGGCGGTGTTCCTGAAGCGCCACAAAAGGGCTACTTCATTGCCCCGACGGTTTTCTCGGATGTCAAAAACACCATGCGCATTGCCCGCGAAGAGATTTTCGGGCCCGTGCTTTGCGTCATCCCCTATCGGACGGTTGATGAAGCCGTTGAAATCGCCAACGACTCGGACTACGGGCTCTCGGCGGCTGTGTACGGTGAGAACCGCGAGGCCTGCCTTGAGGTGGCAGCCCGGCTTGAGAGCGGCGGCGTTTACATCAACGGTGCACACCGCGACGATACGGCGCCTTTCGGCGGCTGCAAGCAAAGCGGCTACGGCCGCGAGGGCGGTCGAGAGGGGCTTCTTGAGTTCACGCAGGCCAAGACCATCTACGACAATTAAGCTGCCCGTTGTTTTTTTTGCGCCTGCTGCAGCACGAGGCAATTGAGGTTCGTGTGCTGCCGCTCCATCGGAGGTCATTTCGTGAAGAACATCCTTGTCATCGGCTCGGCCGGTCAGATCGGCTCGGAACTTGTGCCAGCACTCCGTGAAAAAGGCTACTTCGTCGTGGCCGGTACGAGCGGACGCACACCGCTGCCCGCACACCTTGCGGACGGCCCTACCGCTATCGTCAATCTCCTTGACCATGATGCGCTTCTCGGTACGGTCGACCGCTTCCGAGTAGATACCGTTTTCAATCTGGCCGCCATTTTGTCGGCGACGGCCGAAAGCAAGCCTCTTGCCGCCTGGGACGTGGGGGTCAACGGTGTTCTCAATCTTTTGGAGCTTGCACGGGATCGGCGCCTTTCGGTTTTTACGCCCAGCTCCATCGGCGTTTTTGGCCCGGAAACACCGCATGCGGCAACGCCTCAGGATACGGTTTGTCGACCGCGCACGATGTACGGCATCACCAAGGTGGCAGGCGAACTTCTGAGCGACTACTATCGCAACAAGTACGGCGTCGATGCCCGCAGTCTGCGCTACCCGGGCCTTATTTCCTACGTGACGCCTCCGGGAGGCGGCACGACCGACTACGCGGTCGACATCTATTGGAAAGCCGTGCAGAACGGCGCCTACGAGTGCCCGATCGCCGCGGGCACGTTTATGCCGATGATGTTCATGCCCGATGCGCTGCGGGCAGCCGTTGAACTCATGGAGGCGGATGCTTCGCACCTTAGGCATTTCAACAGCTTCAATGTCCATGCGCTCTCCTTTGATCCCGAAGCGCTTGCGGCGAGCATCCGCAGGCGTCTGCCCGATTTTCGCCTCTCCTACAAAGTGAACCCGCTTTTGCAGGACATTGCCGAAAGTTGGCCCGACGCACTCGACGACACGGCGGCCAGAAGCGAGTGGGGATGGCGCCCCCAATACGGGCTCGACGCCATGACCGACATCATGCTTGACGAAATCGCCAAACGCATCGGAAAAAACGCCTGAAACGGTGTGGCTTGCATATTCGACCTATAAAAAAGCCTCGCGGCTTGTCAAAGTCGCGAGGCTTGATGTCAGGCCGGTGCGCCGATTCAAAGCTGAACCGACGCACGGGCGGCACGGAAGATTACTTTGAGATACCGTCCAGAGCCTGCTTGAGGTCGGCGATCAGATCGTCGGCGTTTTCCAGACCGATATGGAAGCGCACGAACGGGCCGCGGGCGCTCCAGTCGGTGACCGTGCGCGGAGGAACCGTCACGGTGGCCAAACTTTCGTAGCCGCCCCAGGAAGCACCGATCGAGAAGAGCTTCAGGGTGTCGGTGAGCTTGATGGCGTCTTCCTTGGTGTAGCCGTCGGCAAGTTCGATCGTGAGCATGCCGTTCGTACCCTTGTAGTCACGCATGAAGATGTCGTGGTTGGGGTGCGATTCGAGCTTGGGATAGAAGATCGTCTTGACTTCCTTGCGGGTCTTGAGGAATTCGACGACGGCGTCGTTGTTCTTTTCATGCTGCGCAAGGCGGATGGCCAGGGTACGCATGCCGCGAAGAACCATGTAGCAGTCGTCCGGGCTCGTCGTAAAGCCGAGGGCTTCGGGGAGCGAGTCGAAGTTCTTCCATTCCTTTTCGTTGCACACGACGATGCCCATCGGCACGTCGGAGTGACCGCACAGGTACTTGGTGGCGGCGATCACGGAGATGTCGGCGCCGAGCTTGAGCGGGTTGTACAGGTAGCCCGACGAGTAGGTGTTGTCGATGGCCACAGGGATGCCCTTGGAGTGCGCCAGTTCGCACAGCTTGGGCAGATCGATCACTTCGTAAAGAATCGACCCCGGGCTTTCAACGAGGATGAGCTTGGTGTTTTCCTGAATCTTTTCGGCAACGTCCGTGCAGTCGGCGCGGCAGAACGTCACGTCCACCTTGACTTTCTTGAGGAAGAGGTTGCAGACCGTACGCACGGGGCCGTAGATGGCGTCCGAAACGATGAAGTGGGCACCGGTTTCGGCGTAGTTAAGGAGCACCATGGCCAGCGCGGCAAGGCCGGTCGGGAAGAGCTGGGCACGATGGCCGCCTTCGATTTCGCAGACGAGCTTTTCGAGTTCGAAGTTGGTGGTCGTGCCGCGGGCGCCGTACGACAGAACGCGTTCGGTCTTGCGCAGTTCACGGTACTTCTGCCAGGTCGCGTGATTCTTGAAAAGAATCGTCGAAGCGCGCATCAGCACGGGGTTGACGGAACGAACTTCGGCGTTTTGGTCACCGCGGCCGCAGTGAATGAGTTTGGTACGAATATCCATTTGATGCATTCCTTACAAGATGGATTTACATGAAGAAACAGAAGTAGATCACGTAGGTGCAAAGCGTGGCGACGGCCATCGGGATGCAGGTACGCTTGGCAATCTGGAAGGGCGAGACACCCGCCAGGCCGGCGATGGCGATGATGGCACCGGTAATCGGGCTCGACACGCGACCGAACGAGATCAGGATCTGGAACGGGAAGACGAGCTGGATGGTGTTCACGCCGATGGCCTTGGCGATGCCGGGAAGCAGCGGCGCAAACGAGAAGAACGCAGCGTTGCCCGAGCCCATGATGAAGGCGAAGATCCACATCAGGGCGCCGCCGATGATGACCATCGTGACCAGACCGAAGCCGGCGCTGTTGGCAGCGTCAATGAGGGTGGCCATGAAGCCGGACTTGATGAGGCCGGCGGCGAAGAATTCACCGCAGACGATCAGCGAGACGACCGACACAAGGATCTTGCCCATGCCTTCAAAGAAGAGCTTGAAGGACGACAGAACAGCCTGGAACGAGCGCAGACGGATCATTTCAAAGATCATGGCAACGATCGTGGAGATCACCATGGCCGTGACGACGTCCATGCGGATATGCGAGCCGGCGACCTTGGAGAAGACGATGATCAGAACGAGCGGAATGATCGGCAGAATGGCGTAGATCTTGGGAACCTTCTTGTCGGCTTCCATGTCCTTATTGCCGGCGAGCGTGGCAAGCTTGGAGGGATCAAAGACCCAACCTTCACGCTTGTCCCACCAACGCTGGACGATCATGTGCACCACGACGAGGATGGCGGTGATGGTCACGAACATGGGCAGCTGGTAGTACACAAAGTATTCCGACACATCCAGGCCGGCCGTCTGGGCAGCCAGAATGGCGTTGCCCGAACCGGGGCCGACGTCCATGTACTGCGCACAGCCGATCACGCCCAAAGCCGACATGGGAGAGACGCCCGAGCGGATGAGAATCGGGTAGAGAGTGACCATCAGCAACAGAGCCAGGCCGGCGTGCGAAGGCACGAAGACAACCATGATCTGGCTGACGATAAAGGAGGCGCCCAAAAGGATGTAGGGTGACTTGATGAGCTTGAGGGGCTTTTCAAACACTGCAAACAGGGCACTCGAGGCTCCGACGTGTTCCATGTAGCGTGAGAAGCCGCCGATGGCCATCAGCGTCAGGCCGAGGCCTGCGATACGCTTGGAAAAGCCGGTCGAGAAGACCTTGAAGATGTCAAAGCCGACGAAGTTGGTCGTCTGTTTGGCACCGAGCAGGGTGCCCCAGTCGAAGATGGCGGTGAAGGTCAGAAGAATCAGACCGCCCATAAAGAGCACGGCCTGAGGGTACCAACCCTTGATGAGCAGCGTGACCACCAGGGCGATCACGAGCAGCGCAACGATAACGGTAAACATAAAAGGATTCTCCAGAGATTGTTCTGATGACGGCGGACTCTTAACGGACCGCAATCACCTCGATCTCACATTTGGCGGCCTTGGGCAGCGCCGCGACACCGACGGCCGAGCGGGCGGGAGCGCCCTGACCGGGGAAGAACTCGGCATAGACTTCGTTGAATTCGGCGAAGTAGCCGATGTCCGACAAAAAGCAGGTCGCCTTGACGACCTTGTCAAGCGAGGTGCCGGCCGCTTCGAGAATGGCCTTGACGTTGGTCAGGGACTGACGCGCCTGATCCTTGATGCCTTCAGGCATGACGCCGGTGGCCGGATCGATCGGCAACTGGCCCGACACAAAGACCAGCGAATCGGTGACGATTCCCTGGCTGTACGGACCAATGGCGGCGGGGGCCTTGGTGGTGGAAACCACTTCCTTGGTCATGGATTGCTCCTTTTGTTCTGTGGTTGTGTTTTTTTCGAGGAATAAAGACCGGCAGCCTTTTTTTGGCATACCGTGTCTACGCCCTTAGTGGTACGCATAAAGACGGAGAAGGCTCGTCCATAATGAGGTATACCGCTTGGGGTAATCGTATTTTTGCGCAATTTCCCCTCTTTTTGAACAGGGTAAACCCGAGTAAAAGATTGCAATTTTTATTGCAAAAAACACAAAAAAGCCTGATCTGCGGGGGGAGTGCACGGTTTTTTCAGGCATTAGACATAAAAGCCTGTTCCCTGACAAGGCGCAAAGACTTCTCGGATCTTTACGGATTGAGAAAATTAAAACTCAATACAATGAGAAGACCGATAAAAATGATCGTAGTAACCCTCATTTGTCAAGGTCCTTTTTCTTTTTGATCTCCGACAAACATTGCGACCGTGCGTATGGCCTTGGCAAAGATCAGGCCTAGAATATCGGTATACCAGTATGCAACCTTTGCCATGCCGGGCATTGCAAAGGACCACAACAACTTCCAGGAGAGGTTTCCCCAAATGGCAACTACAACTCTTGAACTGCCCTACGAGCAGGTACGCGAGCTCTTGCACCAGAGCTGCACGTCGATTTCGCCCGATGTGCTTTATCTGATGAAGCAGGCTGCGGCCAAGGAAACGAGCGTCGAAGCCAAGACGTTCCTTGAAACGATGCTCAAGAATGTCGAACTGGCCGGTCAGCAGGACAAGCCCGTCTGCCAGTCGCCCGGTTATCCGAGCGTCTGGATTCGCTGGGGCGACGCCATGCAGCCCAATCTCGGCAATCTGACGGGCAACATTACCCGTGCCGTGATTGAATCGACCAAGGCCGGCTACATCCGTCCCTCGATCGTGCACCCTCTGACCCGTTTTAATCCGGGCGACTCGTCCGGTGTCGGCGTGCCCAACTACGAACTGCGTTACCAAAAGGATCTGCCTTACTGCGAAATCGTGGTGAGCGCCAAGGGGTGCGGTGCCGAACTGCCGAACGTTGCCAAGATTCTGACGCCTGCCACGCTGGGCAAGAACTACAAGGGTCTCAAGAAGCTCGTGCTTGACACCATCGTCGGCAATTCGGGCTTTATCGGTGCCCGCGGCTTCCCGTGCCCGCCTTTCTCGATCGGTATCGGTATCGGCGGCCAAATGGACGTTGCCGCCAAGCTTTCTCGTGAAGCCATTTCGACCCGCAGCTGGCTCGATCACAACCCCGATCCGCTTTTTGACGAACTCGAACAGGAACTGCTCGCGGACATCAACAAGCTCAAGAACGGTCCCGCCGGCATCGGCGGCGATACGACGGCTCTGGCCGTCAAGATCGGTTGGGCGAGCACGCACACGGCGATCTGCCCGGTCGTTATCAACTTCCACTGCTGGGTGGCGCGTCGCTTCGGCATCCGCTTCTATCCCGACGGTCATACGGAAAAACTCTTTCAGGTCGGAGAATAAGAAATGGCAGTTTATGAATTGACTTTGCCCGTTGACAGCGCAACGGTTGAAAAGCTGCATGTCGGCGACATCATCTATCTGAACGGCCAGGTCTGCACGGCCCGCGACATCGCGCACCTCAAGCTGCGCGAACTCGCCGAAGAAGGCAAGCCTTTCCCCGAAGACCTCAAGGGCGGCGCCATCTTCCACGCCGGTCCTGTGATGAAGAAGGACGAAAACGGCAAGTGGTACCTCTCGGTGATCGGCCCGACGACCTCCATTCGCATGGAACCGCACGCTGATTTTGTCGGCGCTCAGGGCGTCAAGATCATCATCGGTAAGGGCGGC
Source organism: uncultured Sutterella sp. (assembly GCA_945834535.1). Lineage (GTDB taxonomy): Bacteria > Pseudomonadota > Gammaproteobacteria > Burkholderiales > Burkholderiaceae_F > Duodenibacillus. Next base: position 31,507 of record CAMAHM010000004.1, read on the forward strand.
ATGGCCGAAGGCACCAAGGCAGCTCTGCAGAAGTACAAGCAGGTCTACGTGCAGGCCTGCCCGGGCTGCGCCGTGGTGCTTGCTGCCGGCATTGTCGGCACCAAGGATCCCCATTGGTTCGAGCACGGCATGCCCGAAGCCATGTGGCCGCTGCAGGCCAAGCACTTCGGTCCCTTCCTTGTCACCATGGACTCGCACGGCGTGAGCCGCTACGACGAAGTGCGTGAGAACGCGCAGAAGGTCGCCGAAGAAATCCTCGCTACCAAGTAATTTGGTGAGTAAGCCGCCAACGGGGCGGGTTCCGAGCGCACGCGAGCGTGGTTGCGAGGACCGTTCCTTTGGCGGTTTTTCCATCCCTGAGACGGCGGGGCGGCAGCCTCGAAACGTCGACTAGTCATCATTCATCGTCATGAATCAGGAAACTTTCTCGCCTTCGCGCGCCTGCTCGGAGTTTGTTGCCTCCGTTCGCTTTGAAGACATTCCTTCGCAAGTTGTCGACGCTATGAAGCGCGATACGCTCGACTGGATCGGCTGCGCCATCGGCGGCGCTGCGGACCCTTCGAGCCAACCTGTTAAACGCGTCACGGACACGCTTTCGGGCAAAGCGCAGGCCAGCGCTTTCGACAACCACGATCTCGACTGCGTGCATGCGGCTATGTCCAATGCCTATTACGGGCATATTCTGGAAATGGACGACGTCGACCGCGATTCGATCAGCCATCCTGCCACCGTCAATATTCCTCCGGCCTTCGCTCTGGCGCAGATGACGGGCAAGAGCGGTCGTGAGATTCTCACTTCGTCGATCTGCGGCTTTGAAGTCATGCTGCGTATCGGCGCGGCCGTCACGCCCGAGCACTACAAGATTTTCCACACGACCGCCACGACGGGCGTTTTCGGTGCTGCCATGAGTGCGGGCAAGATGCTCGGACTTGATTCGACGCGTCTTGCGTGGGCGCTCGGCAATGCCGGCACCATGGCTGCAGGCCTCTGGCAGTTTTTGCCCGACGGTGCCATGAGTAAATTCCTGCACACGGGCGCAGCCGCCGGCAACGGCGTGCTGGTGGCGCTTTTGGCGCAGGAAAACTTCTCCGGGGCCTCCCATATCCTTGAAGGCAAACAGGGCTTTTTTGCCGGTTACGCCCGTCAGAACGTCGACGAGAAGCTCTTTACCGATTTTGGCGAACGTTGGCGCGCCGGGACCGTTTCCTTCAAACCCTATCCGTGCTGCCGCCACACGCATTCGGCCATTGACGCGGCCGCCGAAATCCGCCGACAGGCCGCCGGTCGAGAGCTGACGAGCGTCAAGCTCTACACCTACAATACCGCCAAGCAGGTGGCCGGCAACCGTGCGCCCAAGACCATGCGTCAGGCCAAGTTCAGCGTGGCCTGGTGCGCTGCCAGCACCATGCTGTACGGCATTCCGACGGAAGCCAGTTTCCAAGACGAACGCGTCAACGAAGCCAAGGTGGCCGAACTTGAAAGCCGCATCGAGATGGTCATCGACGATGAAATCAACGCCTGTGTGCCGCGCAACTGGCCCTGCCGCATTGAAGCGGTGACCACCGACGGCGAAAAGCTTGTCGCTCAGGTCTGGGATCCCAAGGGCGATCCGGAAAATACGCTCTCCTGGGACGGCGTAGAAACCAAGTTCCGCATGCTCACCGACGGCATCATCCCCGTGCATACACAGGATGAGCTGATGGTCATGGCGCGTGACTTTGAAAATCTCAAGAATCCGGCGCGCATTTTTGAGGTCGTGAACGCCGACTTCAAGCGCCGCTACTAAACCATTCGAGGGGAACTGTCGGGACTCGGGTGTCGGCTTGCCGACCCCGGGTCGCGAGAGTCCTTCCAACTTCAAAGTACTGTGTCAGGTTCGGGCGCGTGCTTTGAAGAACATATAAAAACCCGCCCAAAAATATCCAACCTTTGACAGGGGACAACTATGGATACAAAACGTATTGTGAAGATGATCATCGGCTTTCTGCCGCTGCTTCTTCTTTTGATGGATCCGCCTTCGGGCATGAATCCCAAGGCCTGGGGCCTTTTCCCGTTCTACGCGGGCGCCATTTTGATGGTGATGCTGCAGCCCGTGGGTGAAGCCACGGCGCTTTTGATCTTCCTCGGTTTGTACGCCGTGATGCAGAAGGGCCACGCCGTAGCGCTTTCGGGCTTCTCGCTGACCATGACCTGGCTCGTGGTGGGTGCCTACATCATTGCGCAGGCCTTCTCGGATACCAACCTCGGCAAGCGTATCGCCTTCTGGATGATTCGCATCTTCGGTCGTTCTTCTCTCGGTCTGGGCTATGCGGCAGCCTTCTCGGACTTCATCATTGCTCCGGTGACGCCGTCCAACGCGGCCCGTACCGGCGGCATCATCTACCCGATCTTCCGCTCCATCGCCGAAGCTCTCGGTTCGACCCCTGAAAACAATCCGCGCGGCATTGGTGCCTACCTGTCGATTCTTCTGTACGTCATCACGATGTGTACCGGCATCACGTTCCTGACCGGCTACGCCGCCAACACCGTGGCCTGGGCGCTTGCCGACCAGATGCTCGGTCTGAAGATTTCCTGGCTGCAGTGGACCACGGCCTTCATCGTGCCCGCAGGCATCGTGCTTTTGCTCGCTCCCTGGGTGATGCACAAGATCTACAAGCCCACGATCGGCAAGATCGACAACATCCGCATCGCCAAGGAAGGTCTTGACGCCATCGGTCCGATGAGCGGCAAGGAAAAGATCCTGCTGTGCCTCTTCGTGCTGGCCATTATCGGTTGGGCGACGACGTCCTACACGGGCCTTAACTCCACCGGCGTTATTCTCGGCTTCATTGCCTTGACGCTCATGACCGGCGTTCTGAAGTGGCAGAACGTGGCCAACAACCCCAAGGTCTGGTCGACTCTGATGTGGTACGGCGGCATCCTCGGTCTTGCCGGCGCCATGAATAAGTTCGGCTTCTTCAAGTGGATGGCTGCTCAGCTGCAGGTTTGGGTGGACTTCTCGAGCTTCAGCCACATCGGCCTGCTGCTCTTCCTCGTCTTCATGGGTTCGGCCTGCCGCTACCTCTTCGTGTCGTGCGGCGCCTACATGGCCAGCGTGCTGCCCGTGCAGTTCACCATCGGTCTGGCCGCCGGTCTGCCGGCCTGGGACATGTTCCTCGTGTTCCTGATGTGCGGTGTGATGGGCGCGCTGCTCACGCACTACGCCAACGCCGCCGGTCCCGCACTGTTTGGTCCGGGTTACGTCAGCGTGCAGCGTTGGTGCGGCATCGGGTTGTTCTTTACCCTGATGTCGTACGTGATCTTCGCGATCGTCGGCGTGCCGTACTGGGTGGCTCTGGGCTTGTTCACCTCGCTCTAACCGCGAGCTGAGGGTTCGCAGTTCCCGGCTGAACATCGGGTGTTTGCATTCGATGTTCGGCCACCGCAAAAAGGCCTTTCACCGTGTCCCCGACACGTTCGTGAGAGGCCTTTTTAAGGGTTTTCTCGATGCGTCGCGGTTCGACAATAATCCCGATGATTCGCTTGGTTTTGCATGCGAAAATGAAACCATCTTCCAACAAACTGTTTCCAACACGATGTGTACGTCCATACTCACCGACAAACAGCTCGATCGCTCCAACTGTACGCTGTACGGTCAGATTGCCACCATGTTTCGGGAGATGATTCTCGAAGGGCGTTTTAAGCCCGGCGACACGCTGCCGAGCGAACGCGAAATTGCCGCCCAGCTCAACGTGAGCCGCATCCCCGTGCGCGAGGCCATGAAGTCGCTTGAATATCTCGGCGTGGTCCGACAGGTGCGCGGCAAGGGCGTTGTAGTTCAGGAGGCCGATCTGGCCGAGACATTCCGCACGGTGGCTCCTTTGGCGGTGCAGTCTTCGCCCGAATTGTTGGAGAACCTTTTTGATTTTCGTCTGCAGCTTGAGCCCTATGCGGCCGAACAGGCGGCCGTCAAGGCAACGGACGAAGAAATCCGTGCGCTCGGCGAGAGCCTGGAAGTGCACCGCCAAAGCATCGAGCAGCACGAAAAGGTAGAGGAGATCAGTTTTGAATTCCATCTGCAGGTGATGCAGGCCTCGCACAACGAGATTATTCGTTCGGTCAGTGAATTTCTCGGTGTGCTGCAGCGCCATTCGCGCCACATGACGCTTTGGAACGCTCAGCGGCGTCTTGAGGCTTATGAAGATCACGTACGCATCTTTCAGGCCATTGAAGAACACGACGCTCCCAAGGCGCGACAGTACATGCTCGAGCATCTGCTGCAGGCCAAGCGCGTGTTGCCCACGGTGCCAAAGACGCATTGATCGATTTTGACAAAGGTAATCTTGAGCGAGGAGCATCGATGAGCAATAAGTGCCGAGAGTGCGCCCGATGTGCGCATACCTGCGGCGCTTCGGCGTCCGTGCAGGCTGTTCGCCTTCATGAAAAAGACAATACGGCCACAGTGTTGCAGAGTCTGCAGGCCCTATCGACGGTGCGTATCGGCTGCGTTTGGAACGGTGCCGTCGAAGAGGTGCCGCTTGCCGAGGATGTTGATTTTGGACACAAAATCGCGGTTCGGGCGATTAAGACCGCCGAGGCTGTCATCAAATACGGCGAAATCATCGGCACGGCGAGCCAAGAGATTGCGCCCGGCGCGCATGTGCATGTGCACAATGTTGCCTCCAGGCGCGGGCGCGGCGACAAAGCGTCCGAGGCCAAACGAAACGGCCGAAATTCCCGCGCCAAGGCGCGCATTCTGCACGAAGAAAGTGTGCTCCAAGAGCCCCTCATTGATCTGACGAAAGCCACTTTCAAGGGCTACCTTCGCGAGGACGGCCGAGCCGGTACCCGCAACGTTGTCGGCATTCTTTCCTGCGTGGCCTGCGCCAACGATGTGGTCATGCGCCTTGCGGACCGCAAAAGCGCCGCTTTTACGCATCAGCAGGGGTGCAGTCAGACCAAGCCCGATGTCGACCGCATCACGGAAGTACTCTACAACTTGGCGGCCAATCCCAATCTCGGTGCGGTGCTTCTGGTCAGTCTCGGGTGCGAAAGCGTGCCGAGCGAGGCACTTTTTGAGCGCATCCGCGCGCTCGGCAAGCCTTGCGCGATGCTTGTCGTACAAAAAGAGGGCGGCATGAAGGGCGCAGTCAAACGCGGCAGAAAGCTTTTGCGTGCACTCGAAAAGAAGATTGCCGACTGCAAACGAACTGAACTGCCGATTTCTCTGTTGCAGGTGGGCCTTAAATGCGGCAGTTCCGATACGACGCAGGGATTGTCGGCCAACGTGGTCTGCGGCAGTCTCACAGAAGCACTGGTGGCGGCAGGGGCGACCGTCGTGATGGGCGAGACGACTGAATTCATGGGGGCTGAACATATCGCTGCGGCGCACGCAGCCAATACCGATGTTGCGCGCCAAATCGTCGACCGCGTGCTTGACATGGAAAAGCGGGCGATGTCGGTCGGCGTCGATATGCGCGGCGGACAGCCCACGCGCGGCAACATTGCCGGCGGCCTCACCACCATCGAGGAAAAGAGTCTTGGCGCCCTTGCCAAAGCGGGCTCGGCCGTTTTTCGGGAGGTGACCGATTACGGTATGCCTCCCAAGGTGCAGGGGCTCGTGATGATGGATGCCCCGGGGCGTGAGCCTGAAATGCTCACGGGGCTGGCGGCAGCGGGCTGCAACCTGATTGTCTTTACCACCGGACGCGGCGCCCCGCAGGGCTTTCCCTTTGTGCCCGTGGTCAAGGTGACGGGCAATTCGCGCACGGCCGATGTTTTGAAGGAACACATCGATGTTTACGCCGGAGCCGTGACCGACGGCTCGCAGACGCTCGCGCAGGCTGCGGGCGAGCTTGTGCGCCATGTGCGCAAGGCCGCAGGCGGCAGAAAAACCAAGGCCGAAAAGTGCGGCTACAACAACTCGATGAATATTTACGTCACGGGGCCCGTGGTTTGATGCGACGGGACTGTGTGAATCTGCCTAGATGCTTGTCCTTAATGCAAAAAACCATGTTTTATGGAGAAATTGCAAAAATAAGCGCACAGGCATCGGGGTAAAATAAGTCTGTTAAGCCTCTGGAAAATTGGGAGTCGAACAACACACAAATTTAAACGAGAATTTAAATTTTTTTGTGTCGTTCGATGGTTTTTTAGAGGCTGTCGGGCTCAATTAACTCAATAGTTAGAACAACCAACTCAGAGATATACAACAAATGACTCAATGTGAAAAGAAGCTGTGCGGCACCTGCCTGCTGCGCAACCCCTGGAAGGGCCGCGGTTTGGCTCATACCGAAGAAGAACGTCGTGAAAACGGTCTGACCGGTCTGCTTCCGGCAGCCGTTGAAACCCGCGCTCAGCAGGTTGCCCGTTGGAAGGAACTTATTGCTGCCCAGTCGACGCCCCTCAACAAGTACCTCATGCTCGACACGGTACGCATGATCGACGAAGCTCTGTACTTCCAGCTCGTCGTTGAAAATGTTGAAGAGTACATGCCCCTCATCTACACGCCGACCGTGGGTGAGGCCTGCCAGAAGTTCAGTCACATCTACCGTGCGCCGCGCGGTCTGTACATCACCGCCAAGGATGCTGGTCACGTCCGTGAAGTCGTCGCCAACGTGCCCAACGAAGAGGTCGACATCATCGTGGTGACCGACGGTCAGCGCATTCTCGGACTCGGCGACCTCGGTGCCAACGGCATGGGCATTCCCATCGGCAAGCTTGCTCTCTACACGGCCTGCGCCGGCGTCAATCCTCAGCGTGCTCTGCCCGTGACGATCGATGCGGGTACGAACAACGAAGAATTCCTTGCCGATCCCCTTTACATCGGCCTGCGCCAAAAGCGCATGGACGAAGACAGCTACTACGCGCTCATTGCCGAATTCGTGGCCGCCGTGCGCGAACGCTGGCCCAATGTCCTCATCCAGTTCGAAGACTTCCAGAACACGCACGCCTTTGCTTTGCTCGATGAGTACCGCAACAAGGTTCCCTGCTTTAACGACGACATTCAGGGCACGGCCTCGGTTGTGGTGACGGGGTTCTACTCGGCCATGCGCGTCAAGAACGAGAAGCTCTCCGATCAGCGCATCCTCTTCCTCGGCGCGGGTTCGGCCGCCACCGGCATTGCGCACCTTCTGGCCGATGCCATGGTCGAAGAAGGCACGAGCCGTGAAAAGGCGCTCGGCAACATCTTCCTGTACGACTCCAAGGGTCTCGTTTCGGGGCGTCGTACCGACAAGCTCGCCGCCAATAAGCTCCCGTTTGCGCATGATGTGGAATGCGCTTCGACGTTCGAAGACGCCATCCGTCAGCTCAAGCCGACCGCGATTGTCGGTGTGTCCGCCCAGCCCAAGAGCTTCAATGCCGAAGTCGTGGGCATGATGGCCGAATACAACGAACATCCGATCGTTTTTGCGCTGTCCAATCCGACTTCCAAGGCCGAATGCACGGCCGAAGAAGCCTACAAGTTCTCCAACGGTACCGCGCTTTTTGCCTGCGGTTCGCCGTTTGCCCCGGTGGAACTCAACGGCAAGACCTTCGTGCCGCGTCAGGGCAATAACAGCTACGTCTTCCCGGCCATCGGCATGGGCTGCATCTACACCCGTGCCAAGAGCGTGCCCAACGGCGTGTTCCTGGCTGCCGCCAAGAAACTCGCAGATCTCGTCTCGGCGGAAGATCTTGAAAACGGTTCGTTGTACCCGCCGCTTTCGGAAATCCGCAGCCTGTCTGTGGAAATTGCCGCGGCTGTTGCCGAGTACTGCTTCGACCACGATCTTGCGCAGATCGAGCGTCCCGCCTGCCTGAAGACTGCTGTTGCTCAGGCCATGTGGAATCCGGCCGATCCGCAGTTCTAATTGTCGGTTCTTTGAAGAAGCATGCACGCAGTGCGATCACTGCGTGCACACTGAAAAGCCTGTTTGGGAATACTTTTCCGAACGGGCTTTTTTTTCATCACCGGCGGGCGTGAAAAAGCGCCCGTCGCTAAGAGCCGGCGGGCGCTCGGGGGGTAGGAAGGAATATTCAGAGCACGGGACCTTCCATGTAGAGTTCAAGCTGCTCGGCGTAGTTGAGCGTTTCCATCTTGGTCATCGATCCCGAGGCGACATCAAGCACATGATCAAGGAGCTCTCCGCCCAGTGTTTCAATGCTCGCGCCTTCGGTCATGATGGCCGAAGAGTTGAAGTCGAAGTTATCTTCACTGCGGCTGTAGGCGACGGCGTTGCCTGTGACGTACATAAAGGGTGAGACGACCGTCGGATTGATGGCGGGCATCATTGGATGGTTGGGCATGGCGCCACCGCCCATCTGATACAGCACGATTGTGGCGCCGCAGGCCGTAAAGCACAGCGGAAGCGAGAGCGACGACATCCAACTGTCCACAAAATACAGGCCGCGTCCTTCAGGGCGCTCGCCATATTGCAGCACGCCTTCGATGGGAGCGTGGCCGCTCTTGGCGATGGCGCCCAGACTTTTTTCTTCCAGCGTCGAAATGCCGGCAGCAATGTTGGCCGGAATCGGGTTGATTTCTCGGATGTCTTCACCCGTGCTGCGTG
>CAMAHM010000005.1 GCA_945834535.1 uncultured Sutterella sp.
TGACCGTGTCAACGGGAAACGGGACACTCTTTTTTTTTGTGGACAAGCCAACACGCAGAGACGAGCGCGAATGCCTAGAATAGCTGCACAAACTGCGGTCAACCGTGTTCCTGCCGAGTGGCGCGGACACGCTGTAGCGCAATGCAAAGGGTAATTTATGAGCTTTACCAAGCTGACGGACAAAATTTATTTTGTAAGCGGCATTGATACGGATGCGGGCAAAACCGTGGTGACCGGTTGGATGGCACGCGAGCTGATGCGTACCGGGCGTCGTGTGGCAACGCTTAAGCTTGTGCAGACGGGCGCCAAAGGTACCTCACCCGATATTACCGTGCATCGGCGCATCATGCAGTGCTCGCTCCCCGAAGACGATGACGGTACAACGGCTCCGGAAATCTACACCTACCCGGCTTCGCCCCATCTGGCGGCCGAAATCGACAAGCGGCCGATTAATTTTGCGCACATCGAGGAGGCGGTGCAGACCCTTGCCAAGGCCTATGACGTGTTGCTCATTGAGGGTGCAGGGGGCCTCATGGTGCCGCTCACGCGCCATCTTTCGACGATTGATTACGTCAAGGTGGCCGGCTGGCCCGTGCTTTTTGTCGGTTCGGGCAAGCTCGGAGCCATAAATCACGCTGTCTTGTCGCTCGAAGCTCTTGAGCGTCGTCGCATGCCGCTTGCTGCTTTTGTTTGGAACCGTTGGTTCGACGGTGCCGATCCGCTGATTGCCGCGGACGGCCGCGACTATCTTAAGACCTATGTTGCCAAACACGCGCCTCAGGCTTTGTGGTTCGACTGTCCGGTGATGGACCTTTGACTCGGGCTGATCTGACAAATAAGGCGTCGGATCAGCCAAAAATGGGCAGAACCGACGCCTTTGACGGGCGCGAGGAATGCGTTAGGCGGCAAGCCAGCGCAGGGCGATGTCCGAAGACGTTGCTGCGGCCTTTTTCACGAAACTCGCGTAGTCGATCTGCGCTTCGCCGCTTGCCTCATCGCTGATCACGCGAATAACGGCAAAGGGGACGCGGTTGACGTAGCAGACGTGGGCAATGGCACCCGCTTCCATTTCCACGGCAACGGCGCCGAAGGTGTCGGAAATCCAGCGGCGACGCTCCATGGTGTGCACGAATTGATCGCCTGTCGCCACGGGGCCGAGCCGATGGTTGACGCCCGCCTCACGGCAGACGCGGTCGAGCGCTTGGACCATCGTCTGGTCCGCGGGCAGTTCGACGACGTTGATGCCCGACAAAAGACCGTAGGGATCCCCGAGAGGGGAGGTGTCCATATCGTGCTGCACGCAGGCCGTAGCAATAGCAACATCGCCGATGTGCAGTTCGCTGGTGAGAGTTCCCGCAACGCCCGAATTGACGATGCACTCAACCCCGAATTTGAGGATCATGGTTTGCGCGCAAAGAGCTGCAAACACTTTGCCGATGCCGCACTTGGCGAGCACAACCTCGCGGCCGCGGATGCGGCCGCAGTAAAAATCAATGCCGGAAACGGTTTCAACGCGGGTGTCCTGCATCTGATCGCGCAGATGTGCGATCTCGACTTCCATGGCTCCGATGATGCCGATCATTTGTTATTCCTTGTACTTGAAATCAGGCGTTCCGATCTCTTCGAGAACCGTCAGATAACGGCGGCATTCCTTCTTGGCCGCATCAATGTCGAGGCACTTGTAGTTGCCGCATTCGACGGCCGAAGCGCCGAAGACGGGGCCATCGTGCTCGATCGTTTGCCTCAGACACGTTTTGAGCGTCGAAAGCACCCGCAGGTTGTCGGCATTGCGCACGAGAAGATAAAAGCCCGTCTGGCACCCCATGGGGCCGAAATAGATCACGTCGTCGGCCATGTCGGAATTGCGAATGAGCGTGGCGATCATGTGCTCGACCGAATGCATGGTCACAAGATCCATGTAGTCCCCCGCATTGGGGCGACGCGTGCGCAGGTCGTAGGTCGTGATGTCTCCGTCGACGCGCGAGACATAAATCCCGGGCATCAGAACGTCGTGATTGATTCGGAAACTTTGAATTTTCTGCATTGTTTTTCGTGTCAGCTCAAGGGGTGAGCGTTTTTGTCAAAAAGGGGAAGCGGCTCAAGGTAGATGATGTCGTCGCGCTGCGCCGCATCGCCTTCGGCGAGCACGGCCGCACGGCCGCAGATCTGGGCACCGGCTTTGAGGGCCAGAGATTCAAGAGCTTCAAGGGATTTGCCGGTGCTGATGACATCATCGATGATGAGCACGCGCTTGCCCTTCATCATCTCGGCGTCTTTTTCGGTGAGAAAGAGCTGCTGCACGCCGGCCGTGGTGATGGACTGCACATCGACGCAAATAGCCTTGCCCATGTAGAGCTTCATCTTCTTGCGGGCCACAATATAGTGTTCGGCGCCCGCCTGACGGGCCATTTCATGCGCAAGAGGAATCCCCTTGGCTTCAGCGGTCAGAATGTAGTCGTAGGCAGGCACGCGCTCGAGCAGAGCGCGGGCGCAGGCGACGGTGAGCTCCTGGTCTCCGAGGAGAATGAAGGCGGCAATTTGAAGATCGTCGGAGATGGGAAAAAGTGTCAGATTGCGTTTGACTCCGGCGACTTGAAGCGGATAGTGCATGGTGGCTCCAGAGAGCATGCACTGCCGTGCACGCTCCGATTGTGGACCGTTCAGACACAAGCCCGGCGGGCTTGGCTTCGGACGAGGGGCATTTTAGCGGTCCGCGGACAAACAGAGGCTTTTTGCACTGCACGGCCCCCGACGTTTAGAAACGCAAAAAGGTTGCTTTCAAGCCCGGGCAAACAGAGACTCCTTTGTCAATGCCACCGCCGATTGTGATCGAGTTCAATCGGGTCTCCAGTTGTTTGCTGCGGGCCATTCCTACCTGAAGTGTCAGACGTTAAAATCAAAAAGTTTCCTTCTTCAGCTGAGCACAGTAAGGGGAAACAGTTACTTCTCAGAAAGGAAGCAGACATGTCCAATGATTTAGTCGGTTCGACGACTTACGCCGCCCTCAATAAGCAGATGATCAATGCCGACATGCACATCGGTGATACGGCTGCGGAAGTTGAAAGTGCTTATCAGGCAGGTAAAAGTTCGCTCACCAAGAAGATCATTCTTTCGATTTTGTCCGTGCTGACGGGGGTTGTCGGCATTGGTTGGGCCATTGCCCACGCGGTGCGCGAACACAATCACGAAAAGGCCATCGGGCGCCTGACGCAGGGCACGCGCAACTTTTACGACGCCCTTAAGGAACTCAAGCAAAGCGACGGGCGCGACGAGTTTGATCGTGAAGTCGAAATGTGCGGCGAGAAGGTGCGGATTGTGCGCAACGCCGGCGAGACAAACGCCCGCATTCGCTTCGAGGACGGTGAGGAGCAGGAAATCAAGAATCTCGATACCGTGCTCTATCAGATCGAACGCGACGTTATGAAGCATTCGGAGGTCTTCCCGCGCGAATTTGTAGTGGACATCCTGAACCAGTACCGCGACACGATTGCAGCCGGTCCCACGACGCGTGACGGCCTTTGGCAGGACATCAATCAGGTGCATGCGCAGGCCAATCGGTACATTGAGGAAGGTACGCTCGGAACAAACCTATTTAAGCTTCAGGCCTCGGCCGGGGCACTGAGCGAAAGTCGTCAGGCTCCCCTCACCGTGGCCAAGAACCGCGCCTCGGAACTTTTGAGCGACCTCTTCTCGACACGGCTCAACATGTCGCCCGACGAGGTGAAATACATTGATCTCGGGTTGGGCATTCAGCTTGCCGACAATGTGATGGCAGGCACGCTCACAACGCCCGAGGCCGTGCGCGCCTTTGTCAACCGCAATGCCGCCGGATCGCACTTTACGACCATTGAAAGCGCGAAGGTCTTCGGTCAGTTTGAACAGGCAGAGGCGGCTGAGAAAAAGCACGAAGCGCAACGCGGTGAGCAGCCGCCGGCCACTTCGAGCGTCTCCTTTAAGGAAGGTTACTACCAGCCCAAACCCAACCCCGCTCTGCCCGTCGGCAAGGAAAAGGAAGTCCACGACTTTGTCGCCGACATGATTGCGAGCAACTACGCCGTTTCGCATGATACGAGCCACAAGGCCAACGCCATGCTTGACAAGGACGGCAAGGTGGCAGCAAGCGGTGAGCGTTTGCGCAATCTTTTCGCAGCCAACAAGCAGATTGTGGGCGAACTGATGGCCAACCGTGCTGCTGTTCTGGCAGGTGCAACCGACCAGTCGCTCCTCGCCACCGTCGATCCCGGCATCAGGGCCGAACTCGAAAAGCAGCTCGACGCACTCAACGAGCGCTTTGAAGCGATGCACGCCAAAGACATCGCTGCACGCGAAGAGTTGATCAATGAAATCAAGGAAGCCGAGCAGCCCGATTCCGGAGTGAGCAAGATCCGACTGCAGTCGCTCAAAAACCGTCTTTCGTCTCTGGAAGATCGCATCAATGATCCGGTGGCCGGTCGCCGAGCCTACGTTGATTTGGCCCTTGTCGATGTCGGAAGAAGCGAAGCCAAGATCGAGCGTATCTTCGGGACCCGCAATATTGACGAGATTACCGACACCGACCTCGATCAGATGGGCGCTTCCGAAGCCGGCAAGCAGAACGACGATCTTCAGGAGATGCTCAAGGCCAAGCACGAGAAGGACCCCGATAATTATGCGGGAATTTACATGTCCGAAATCCGAGACGAACTGGTTCTCGGTGCGGACTCGTTTGCAGACTGCGAAAAGAAAATCGACGAGGGTGTTCGCAAGGGCTGCGAGCAGCTGCAGGCGCAGGTGAACGCCCTCATTGAAGGGGTCTTTCCCGAACAGGCTCCCGTGCCGACAATGACGGTCGGCGACATCCAGAACGCCACGTTTAAAGATATCATCGGCAACGCCGCCCAGGACGGTCAGATGCAGCTCGTCAAGACCGCGCTGCAACACTATTTTGCCGACATGCCCGATATGGATAAGCGTGCCATGGTGGCTGCGGGAACGCGATTCGGCAAAGCCGGTATTTCGCGGGGCGCGCAGCTCGGCGCTATTTTGAAGGGGGCAGGTCCCGTGATGCAAAAGATGCTTCAGGGCCTTGATCCGTCGATGTTCTCCGATCCGGACTTCAAACTTGCGCTCGGAGACATGAAGGACAAGCTTGCCCCCATCTCGCAGCGTGCGGTGCAGGCGTATCTCTACGACATCGTCAGACAGTCCAACGGCTCGATCACAGGGATCGAAGTTGAAAAGGCTCTCGGTGCAGCCAGCGTGGCGCAGGCCTTGAAGTGCAAAATTCACAACGCCGACGGAACGACGGTCGACTGTGTGGTCAAGATTCTTCGTCCTGAAGCCGCCCAACGCGCCCGCCGTGAAGAGGCGGTGTTTCAGGCTGCGGCCCGAGAGGTCGGCAACGGCATGGAAAAAACGTTTGCCGGGCAGTTTGCCTCGATCATGGAGGAACTTGATCTGCGCACCGAAGCCGAGAACGTTAAGCTCGGCAATCAGGTCTATGACTTCAGAAAGAGCACTTACGGGGATGAGGGCAAGCTTGTCACAAAGCTCCACTACTCCTCCTTTAACAACGTGCATGCCATGAAGCTTGTCGATGGGATTGAGCCGTCGACCAATGTCATGGTGCTCGAACAGGTGCCTGGGACAACGTTGGAAAACTATTTGAAGGACACCGGCGAGGAAAGCCAGCGCATTGCCCAAGAGACAAAGGCGCAAATTGCCTCACGCGGCCCTGAAAACGCTCCGATGCTCGCGCTTGAAGGGGCCGACAAGCTCACGAATCTGTACAACGACGCCAAGGCCAAGTACGACGCGTTAGTCAATCTTTCCTACATGTGGACCAACGAGGGGCTCTTTGCCGACGGCTTTTATCACGGCGATGTCCACAAAGGAAACGTGATGGTCGATGTGGGCTGGAAGCCCGATGCCGATCCTGCCAATCCCTACAAGGGCATTACCCTGATTGACTTTGGCAATGCCTCGCACCTCAATAACGAGCAGAAAACGAATGTCGTGCGTGTTGTTGCTGGCACTGCGGTGGGAGATGCCGAGCTTTTTGCCAAGGGATTCAGAGCGATGCTGAGCGAAGAAAGTCGAGCGGCGTTCGACGCAGCAGGGCAGTTCCTCAAAGATAAGCTCGCGGCCATTTTTGCCAAGGGGACCGTCAACGACACGGCATCACGACTGGCGGCTGCTCTCAAACTGATGCAGCGTGAGCATCAGATTGAGGTTCCGGGGGAAATTCACAACTTCCTTGAAAGTCAGCGCCGTCTGCAGGTTGCCCTTGACGAAGCCGGTGCCACGGTCAAGGCGATTGCCGCCGAGCGCGAGGCGCTGGTCAAGCCCTATCTGGATCAGCTTGCCCCCGACGACAAGACGCGCATGGAGACTGCCGTCAAAGATGCCGCCAAGTATGAAAAGAATAAGAAGACCATGGTGCAGTGTCTGACCGATGTCGTCAAGCAGAACGTCTGCGCTGCGCTCAATTCGATCGGACTGAAAGCCGGAGCGGAGTGCTTCCAGAAAATCGAGGCCGAGCTCAATCCCAAGAATGCTCAGCCGAGCGCCGAAAATGAAGCGGATTCGCAGATCCCTCTGTCCATGAATCCTGCGGCGTTGTCGGCATAGTTCGCTGGGGCTGACACAGTAGTGTGATGTCGGGCTGTGTCGGCATCGGCTCCGAAGCCAAATAAAGGCAAAAAATCGAGGGCGTTGTCCGTTGCATCAGACAACGCCCTCGATCACAGGAGCATGGGGGAGGGGATTACTTGGCCGCCTTCTCCTTCACTTTGAACTGGTGGCAGCTGTTGCACATCAGTTCGGGCTTGGCCTTGTCGGCCTTGTGGCAGTCTTCGCAGTTGACCTGACCCATATGGTTGAAGTGCGGGTTGGGTTCGAGCTTGGCGGTTTTCTTGGCCAGAGCGTCGTACGTGCCGTGGCACTTCATGCACTGGTTCTTCGTGACAAAGCCGTTCTGGCTCTTGGGCCACATACCGCCGTGCTTGGCGGCAAGGGTCTTGTCGGCGGCAAAACCCGTCGAGCAGGCAAGGGCGGCGGCAAGCGTCAGGGCCACGGAAACAATCGTCTTTTTCATTTCAAATTTCTCCATCCGTTACTTGGTCTTCTTGGCGGCCTTGGCGCGGGCGGCCATCTCACGACCGGCGATGCGGCCGAATACCGTGGCGGCACCGAGCTGCGCGCCGCCGGCGTAGTTGTGGAAGAAGATGCCGCCGGCAGAGTTGCCCGCTGCGTAAAGGCCGGGGATGCTCTTGCCGTCGAGGTTCTGGATTTCGGTCTTCGTGTTGATGAGCGGACCGCCGAAGGTGGCCGTCATGCCGCCCTGCAGGGGCACGGCGTAGAACGGAGCCTTGGCAATCGGGTGGGGCTTCTTGTAGGTGCAGGGCGGCACCATTTCAGAAAGCGTGCCCTTTTGGAGGCGGCTGTTGTACTCGTCGACGATCTTGACGATCTTGGCGGCGGGCAGGCCCACCTGCTTGCAGAGTTCTTCGATCGTGTCGGCCTTGCCGTAGGGGCTGTTGAGGCGGTTGTACTTGGCAATCACCTTGTCGATCACCGAGCAGTCGCTGTCGACGATCACCCAGGCCTTGTTGTCGAGCGTCTGCTGAGCCGTCGTACGGGCCTTGATGACGTAGGTGTTGTTTTCGTCCATGTAGCGCACGCCGCTCGTGTTGACCTGCACGCCGTAGCCGCTGTTGAGCACGTCGGCCGGATTGACGTGGGTGGCACCGACGATCGGGCCCGAATGGAACTGGTCCATGTTCACGAACTTCGTGAAGAGGGGCATCGTGAGCGAGATATTTTCACCCGTGGTCGCGGTCGATCCGCGCAGCACCATGCGGGTTGCCCAACCGCCGATGTAGCGGTCCACCATTTCGGGATTGGCCGAAAAACCGCCCGTGCAGATGCACACACCGCCGCGGGCAAGGAAGCTCTTCTGGCCGGCGGGCGTAAGCACCTTGACGCCGGTGACGCGGAAAAGCTCGTCGTGCAGCAGTTCAATGGCCTTGTGTTCGTACTTGATTTCGATCTTGCGCTTGGCGCAGGCTTCGAGCAGGGTCTGCACGAGGCGGGCGCCGCCCGTGAGGCCGTCGCCGACGACGCGGCAGGTACGGCCCAGACGCGGATAGGGCATGGGCTTGATCTTACCGAACTTGACGCCTTCCTTTTCAAGCCAGTCGATGCCGGCCGAAATGTTGTCGGTGTACAGGCGGTTCAGAGCCTTGTCGCCCATCTGCTTGGAAACGTCCATCATCATGGCGTAGAAGGCTTCGGCCGTGTCTTCAATACCCTGTTCCTTCTGGTGGCGGGTACCCCAGCCGCAGACCGAGCCCAGAGCGAAGATGGCATTGCCGTTGGGACGATCGCACTTTTCAAGCACGAGAACCTTGGCACCGGCGTCGTGCGCGGTGATGGCGGTGATGAGACCCGAGGGACCGGCACCGAGCACGATGGCGTCGTACGTGCCGTCAATCTTGTTCTTCGGGGCGGCCTGGGCGGCACCGGCAAAGCCGAGCGCACCGGCGCCGGCGGCGGCCATGCCGGCGAACGAGCCCTTCAAAAGACCGCGGCGGCTAACCTGAGATTCGTTCATCTTCTACTCTCCTCAATTCTTGGTTGTTATCGGGTATCGACACCGTGTTGCGGCTCCCGAGACTAGGAGAGGGAGGAAGCCCGCACGGCGTCGTCTGCCGAACGGGGCGAAGTATCGGGCTACGTAGTCACTACGTAGATTTGATTTTTGTCAACAAAAAGTCGAGTGGCGGATCCATTTTTTTGAAAAGACCTCGTCCTCGACATCGTGCGCAAAATGAACGGGCGACCTATGGAAGGTCGCCCGGATAAAAAAATCAATCGGGTGAGCGTCAGGCCGACGCGGGCTTGATGGGTTTGGCTGCAAAGGGCATGCGCACGATGACTGTGAGCCCGTGCGGGTCGCTTGCCGCAAGCGTGGTCGAGCCGCCCGAGCGCTTGACGATGCGGTCGATAATGGCCAGCCCGAGCCCTGTGCCCGTGACGCCTCCGCGGGCGGAGTCGCCCCTTTCAAAGGGACGCATCAGGCGGTTGGCCTGACTCATGTCAAGGCCCTGGCCGCGGTCGGCCACGATCAGCATGGCCATGTCCTTTTCCTGCCGGACGCAGACCGACAAGTGCAGCAGATCGTCTTCGCTGCGGCCGTAGCGAAGAGCGTTGGTGATGAGATTCTGTACCACGCGCGACAGTTCAATCGGATTGGCCAGAACGAAGACCCCGTCGTGAACCTCCATCGTAAGGCGCACGGCCGGATCGATTTCAAGACGGGCCGCATGCACGGCCGTTTTGACGGTTTCGGCAAGATCCACACGCTGCATGGGCTGCGTACTGCGCCTTGCATAGTCCATGAACTGGTTGACGATGTTCTCCATCTGCTCAAGGTCGCTCACCATGTTGGTACGCGTTTCATCGGGCAGATCGGCCATCTCCGTTTCAAGGCGCAGACGTGTGATGGGGGTGCGCAGGTCGTGTGAAACACCCGCAAGCAGCATCTCGCGGTCGCTTTCCATGCGCCCGATGTCCTGCACCATGCGGTTAAAGCTCGAGTTGAGCTCTCTGAGTTCGGGCGGCCCGGAATTTTCCGGCAGGGTAGCAGGCTTAAGACCGCGGCCGAAGTCGCGCACCGTGCGGCTCAGCTTTTCGAGCGGCGTGATGATGCGGTAGGTCAGCAGCGTCGTTCCCAAAAGCGAGGCGGCAAAGGCTGCCAGAGCCCACCACAGCCAGCTCGACCCGTAGCGGGGCGACAGGAACGTGTTGTTGGTCATCAGCCAGTAGTTGTCGTCGTCGATCGAAATCGACACCCACAGGCCGTGCTCGCCGTTCACGTCCGAGGCAAGAACGGTATCAGGACCGAGCGAGCGCACGACGTAGGACTCGATTTCGCCGGCCATCGCGGGCGCATTCGGGTCGTTGGCAAAAAGGACAACTTCGTCGTCGCTTTCCTTGGGCAGAATGCGCAGGCCTTCACGATTGGCGAGCACCATCAGAAGGTCGGGACGATAGAAGGGATCGGCACTGACGACGGCGTAGCGCGTCAGATTGGCCATGGTCACGATCTGTCGGGCCGTGCTCACAGCGTACGGCGTCTCGTTGAGCACGCGAAAGCTCTGCAGCCAACCGATCGCCGAAAAGACGATGAGCAGCATCAGCAGAATGAACGTGCGCCAAAAGAGCGTCGGCGAGCGACCGGAAACACGGCTGACCATGGGAACCTCTTAAGAGTCCTATTTTTCCTGAACAGGCGCGGCGTTGTCGTCGGGAATGAACACGTACCCCAGGCCCCAGACGGTCTGCAGGAACCGCGGTTTGGCGGGATCGGGTTCGATGAGCTTTCTAAGGCGGCTCACCTGCACGTCAAGGGAACGGTCGAACGCCTCGTATTCGCGGCCGCGTGCCATTTCCATCAGCTTGTCGCGCGACAGCGGCACGCGCGGATGGCGGGCAAAGGCCTTCATGACGGCAAATTCGCCCGTCGTCAGACTCACCGTCTGACCGTTGCGGCGCAGTTCACGGCGGCCGAGATCGAGTTCAAACTCGCCGAACTTGACGATTTCATTTTCAAGCGAAGGCGCGCCCGGGGCATCGGCCTGCGGACGGCGGCGCAGCACGGCGTGAATGCGTGCCAGAAGCTCGCGGGGATTAAACGGCTTGGCGATGTAGTCGTCGGCACCGAGTTCAAGACCGACGATCCGGTCGACGTCTTCGCCGCGGGCGGTGAGCATCAGCACGGGCGTGGTGTCCTTGCTTGCACGCAGGCGGCGCAGAATCTGCAGGCCGTCTTCGCCGGGCATCATGAGGTCCAGAATCAGGGCGTCAAAACGTTCGCGAATCCAAATACGGTTCATCGACTGGCCGTTTTCGGCCACGGACACGGCAAAGCCGTTGTCACCGAGATAGCGGCGCAACAGGTCGCGCAGGCGGGGATCATCATCCACGACGAGAACCTTGGGCTTGCGCTGTTCGGAATCGGTCATTTCTGTCTCCAAAAAAGAGAAGTGGAGTGTCGGTTCCGTGCGATCCTGCCCGATCTTGGGGCGCGGGGAACCGCACGAGTGTGTTTGTTCCATTTTGCCTGTTCGGACAAGCTCAGGGGGCGCCGAACAACCTCTGTTACAAATTGCGCAGGGTATTTGCAGATTCATGCCGGGGCAAATCACTGCGTCGAAGAGTTTCGCGGTAAAGTAACAGGATTGCAACGTCTCCCACTCCGATTATTCATGCAGCATCCCGTCAAAACTTTCGCTTTGTGTGCCGCTGCGGCTTTCGCGCCGACGTGTGTCTGCGCCCAGCCGACGGGGGCGGGGTATGTCGGAAGCGTCGTTGTCCTTGAGGGCGTGCCGCAGATCCGCGTGACCAAGCGTGCCGATTTTTTCCCGACCGACATTCTTTTCTGGGAAAAAATGGGTATCGAGCAGCGTGCCCGTCTGTGGTCGCTCATGCCGCTTGAGCAGCGCCTCTTTCAGTGGCGATACATGAACCGCGCCGAACGCGAGCTGATGCGCAATCATATGACGCCCGGTGAGCGGCGTGCGATGAAAAAGAGTTTCGTCGTGCAGTCGCAGGTCCCGAGCGATGAGACGCGCGTCAATCGTACCGTGAAGAAAATGACGCCTGCCGAACGCGATCTTCTGCGCCGACAGGTTATTCAGGTGCACGTGGAAATCAGCCGCGGCGTGCCCTACAACTGCGCCGATCCTACCGACTGTCCGCGCTCGGCGTTCCGTTCGCGCATCAGCTCGTACGATGATCCGTATTTTGGGCGGCGCCGCCATCTTGTGGTGCCTTCGACGGTTGATGCAACGGCACTCAACCAAAAGACGGAAACGCCGTCACGCTGACGGCGATTTCCTCGGCTTTCCGATCTCTTTGCACTGTGCGTGACAACGGCCCGACAAACGGGGCGTTTCGTCAGCGTTGCGGCACGGCGGCAACGGCCGACAGCAGGGGGCGCTCGGGCAGTCCGAGCGGCACGATGCGCACGGGCACGCCAAAGCTTTCGGACAGATGCTCGGCCGTGACAACGCTCCGGGTTTCACCGAAAAGATACTTTCCTTCGGGCAGGTACAAAAGTGCCTTGTCGCTGATTTCCAGGGCGTGCGCCGGATAGTGGGTGTTGATGATCGAACCGATGCCCTTATCCCGTGCAAGGCGTTCAAGTACCGAGAGGATGACGGTCTGGTTTTTGTAGTCAAGATTGCTTTCGGGCTCATCGAGTACAAGAAGTTCGGGTTCGCACACAAGGGCTCGGGCCATAAGCGCAAGCTGCAGCTGCCCGCCCGAGAGCGTGTCGCACAGGCGGCGGCTTAAATGCGCAATCCCCAGAAGTTCCAGCGTTTCCTGCACTTTCTGCCAGTCCCGCGCGCCGGGTTTGGCAAGGGCCCCCAACTGCACGCTTCGGCCGAGTACAACCATTTCTTCGACGGTGAGGGCAAAAAGACTTTGCCGTGCCTGAGCAACGTAACCGATGCGGCTCCAAAGCGAGCGCGGCGACAGACGCGCAATGTCGATGCCGTCCACCAGAGTGGCGCCGCTTGTCCAGCGTTCAAAGCCGAGCAGGCACTTTAAAAGCGTGGTTTTGCCGGCTCCGTTGGCGCCGAGTATGGCAAGAATTTCCGGGGTCTCAAGCGAAAAGCTCATACCGCGCAGAATCGGCTCTGCCCCGGGATAGGCAAATGAACCGTCGACAACTTCCAGACGCATAAAAAATTCCTTTTGCCGTGCGGCCTCAGAGGCGTCGCGTCAGAGGCGAGCGGTGCAGCAGGATAAGAAAAACGGGGGCGCCGATGACGGCCGTCAGAATCGACACCGGGATTTCCAGCGAGCAGGCGCTGCGGGCGATTGTGTCGCAGACAAGCATAAAAAGCGCACCGTAGACCATGCTGGCCGGCATGACGCGCATGTTGTTGTTGCCTGTCACGAGACGCACGAAATGAGGGACCAGAAGTCCGACCCAGCCGATGAGTCCGCACATGCTCACCACTGCGGCACTGATCATGGTGGCTGCGGTAATGACGATCGCACGCAGCCACTTTACCCGAATGCCGAGGCTGGCGGCTTCCTCGTCTGAAAGTGACAGCGCGTTCAGTTTCCAACGAAGCAGATAGAGGGCGGCACAACCGACAAGCACGAAGGGTGAAGACAGGGCGAGCGCCTTCATGCTCGCTCCCGTCATGGCTCCCATCATCCAAAACGTAATGGTCGGCAGCGTGTCCTGAGGGTCGGCGAGGTATTTGACCAAACTGATGAGCGCCGAAAAGAGAGCTGCCACGACGAGCCCCGACAAAATGAGCATGAGCATCGAAGTGCGCCCGCGCGAGCAGCTGACGGCCCAGACAACGGCAACGGCCAGAAGACCGCAGACAAGGGCACAGAACTGGACGATCAGGGCGGGCATGCCGAGCAAAATGGCCACCACGGCGCCGAACGCCGATCCGCTTGCCACCCCCAGAGTGTCGGGTGTCGCCAGAGGATTGACGAAGATCGACTGAAAGGCTGCCCCGGCCATGGCCAACCCCGCTCCCGCCAGAAGCGCCAGAAGAATGCGCGGCAGGCGGATTTCCAGCACGAGGCCCGCGAGCCGGTCGCTTGCTTGGCTGCCCGTGACGAGCGAAGCCAGAGCGCGCATCACGTCGCCCGCCGAGGCGCCAAAGCGCCCGAGCGTGAGCGAAACGAGCGCCGCAGCAAGCGTCAGAACGATGCCGACGGCCAAAAAGAAGGCGAACTTACGTCGTGTGTGGTCCATCATAGACTCGCAGGGAGGGGAAGCCGGCGTTTTCAGAGGCGGGAGAAAACGCGGCTTTCTCCTTTCTGTATGCAGTTAAAAAGGTCTTACGCTTCTCAACCCGCCGAAGCTTCCTGTTTCAGTCAGTGGGGCGACAGGCTAATGCTGCTCGGGGAAAAGACGCGCGGCCATGCTGTCGGTGAGCGTAATGCCGAAAACGTCGCGATAGAAGGTTTTTGTTTCGGCAGCCAGATCAAGGTCGGCAAACTCGGTCGGATAGAGAGTTTTTGCCAGCCACAAGAGCGTCAGCGGACTGTCGGCCGAGGGGGCGTAGCTGCGGTACAGTCCCAGAGGCATTTTGTAGACGGCCTGATGTTTGACGGCCGCAACGCTCGACCAATTGTGCAGGCGATTCATGTAGAGATCGCTCGGGCGGGCGGACGTAAAGTTGGTGATGAACACCGCGTCAGGGTTCCACTTGAGGATCTGCTCCATGTTGATCGAGGCCGTGAAGGACTCGAGTTCGAGGTCTCCGGCCACATTCTTCGCTCCGACCGAGCGCGCCCAGTATTCGCCGAAAAAGCGTCGGCTGCTCGTCACAATTTTGCGGGTATCGTAGGCCACAAGAAAAAGGACGTGCGGCCGTTTGTCAAAGGGAATCCTGGCAAGACGGGCATTGATGAAATTCTGGTAAGTCTCGATCTTGCTGAGGGCGGCAAGGTTGACGCCGGGGCGCTCGAAGACGCGGCCCATCAGGTCAAGCCAGTTCCGATAGGTGTTCATGACATCGTAGTTCCAGCGATTCGTCGAGAATGCAACGCAGGGGATGCGCGCAGCCTCGAGCAGCTGGATCTGGTTTTTGTCACTGGCCTTGACGAAAACGACATCGGGGCGCAGGGCCATCAGAGATTCAATGTTCAGGCTCTCACCCTGCACGAAGTTGGTGGCGACATGTTTGATTTGCGGGTAAAGCTCGCTGAGCACTCCGCTTCGGGCCGCCTGCATCGAAAGAGGGTGCATGCCCACCAGGCTCTGGGGGCCCTGAAGGAAAACAGTGAGCGCCGAGGCCAAAGGATAGATGCCCGTGACAACCACACGGTCGATGTTGTCGGGCAGCTCCACTGTGCGGTTGAGGTGATCGACGACAGTGCGTGCTGCCGCGGGCAGTGACAGCATCAGTGCGGCTGAAAGACAGAAAACGAAGCGCAGTAAACGGATCATTGACGGCTGTCCTTTTCTTTGGAGGCCGAAACTTCGGTGGGTTCTTCTTCAAGAGCCTCGTCAAAGGCTTTGCGGTGCTCGGATAAATTCTGTGAGATCGACAGACGGTTGCGATTGTACTGCCCCCACGTGATGGTGCCGTCCATCAGGCGCTTGCGGTTGGCGCGCACGACGGGTTCGGTAAGGGTCTGAGCCTGCTGCGCAAGCTCCACATAGGGCTCGATCTGCGACTCGATCATGATGCGCCGTGTTTCGGCGTTAAGCGCATCAATTTCCTCATGAGCGGCGATCATGGCCGCCTTTTCACGGGCGGTGATTTTCGTGCGGTCGTTGAGCTGCCTGCGCGTGGCCATAGTGGCCAGACATGGTGTTTTGGCAAAGTAGGGCGAAAACTCGGGAGCTGTGCAGATTTCGCGCAGCACGCCGGCGACCGCGCGAAAGCGTTCGCGAATGTCGTCTTCGGTGGGCAGCTTATGCGCCATGGCAACGAGGTCTTCCTCGCTGGGCATGTTGTTTTGCCGGGGGAGCGTGCAACCGGCTGCTAGCACGGCGGCGACAAGGGTGACGACAAAGGTGCGCATGAGCAAAACGACGCAAAAATGAAGGGAAAGAAAAACCGAAAAGCGCGGGAAACACCTTCAGGCGTCCCGCGCTCGGGAACTGCGCGAGCCTCACGCGTCGCGCAGACATGTCTGCATTGAAGAGAAATTACTTCTTGGCCTTACGGCAGCACTTCTTCTTGGCACAGGTATTGACGGCTTCCTTAAAGGCCGTACCGGGCACGAACTTGGGAAGCTTGCAGGCAGCGATCTCGATCTGCTCACCGGTGGCGGGATTGCGGCCGACGCGGGCGGGACGTTCCTGAAGCTTGAAGGTGCCGAAGCCGAGGATGGTCAGCGGATCGTTGTTCTTGACGGCTTCGACAATTTGGTCGGTCACCGTCTTGAGGATGCGGGCGGCCAGAGCCTTGGGGATTTCATTCTCGGCTGCAATCTTGTCAACCAGTTCAAGACGATTCATAGGTTCACTCCTTTAGATTTTTGGATAACGCATCGGATCTCGGCGTCTCGGATTTGTAATGGTCATGTTCCGAAACTGCGTGGCAGGCCGACGCAACGGCGATTTTCCAAAGCAGGGAAGAAGCACGTCGCGCTGAGTCGCTTCGTCATCATACTTCACTTAGGCCGCTCAAGGCTTGGAAAATATGCGTAAAACCCGCAATCTGTGGGTGTTTCGCCACGCCTTTTTGCCTTGGCGCAACACTTGCGTGCGATTTAAACGCGGCGCGCGTTCAGAAGAGCGGCTTTGGAGCGCGGCAGCAGGCACTCGAGCAAAGCGGCGCAGGCCTGAGGAGCGGCATGTTCGTCAATGGCGTCGGCGAGCATCATGCGGGCGGCGCTCGCGTCTGCTTCGCTTGTGGTGGCTGTGAGTTCGGCAACACGCAGCCTGGCCTGCTCAAGGACGGAACCGTCCTTCATCTGACGGGCAAGGTGAAGAGCCAGTTCGGCAAGGGCCATCGCACCGCACCGGTTCATGTCGCAGCCGCAGGCGGTTTCAAAGAGGCGCGAGACAAAAATGAGCGCGGCGACGTCGCCCTGGGCGCCGGCGCGCACCGCCCAGGCAAAAGCCTCTCCTGCATTCCGATCGACCCCGCGGCCCGCCCAGTAAAAGAGCGACAGCTCGTACTGCGCCTCGGAAAGCCCGGCGCGGGCCGCCTCGCTCACCCAGCGATAGGCCTCCTTGTTGGAAGCCTGGGGATTATCCGGCCGCAGATAGATGCGCCCGAGCGCAAGGCATGCGCGGCAATCGTGATTGAGGGCTGCTTTGCGCAGCCAGCTTGCAGCCTGCACGAGGTCTGTTTCGCACCCTTGGCCGGTGAGGTAGGCCATGCCGGCTTCGTACTGAGCCCTCGTGTGTCCCTGGGCGCCCGCAAGGCGAAACCAAGTCAGCGCTTCACGCGGGTTGGCCTGACAGCCGAATCCCCAGATAAGACTGCGCGCAAGGTCGAACTGTGCATCGGCGTTGCCCATGATGGCGGCGGCGCGAAAAAGCCGAACAGCTTCTTCGGGATTGGCGCGTACGCCCTGCCCGCGGGCCATCAGCACGCCGAGCATGTGCTGACTGGCGGCATGATCTTTTTCGACGGCTTTGCGCAGCCATTTGACGGCGGCTCGGTTACGGGCCGGGTCACCCTCACCGGTGAGGCTTCGCGCGAGCTCGTACTGCGCCTGAGGGCTGCCGAGCGCGGCCTCGCGCTGCCAGGTTTCGACGGTAGCGGCGTTCGGAGCGCGCGGGAAGGCAGCCCGACCGTCAAGAAGTGCCAGAACGCTTGCCATGTCGGGGGCGCTCTTTCTGACGGGAAGCTCAAAACGCAGGTCGGCCTTGCTCACGGCGTGATGTCCGAAAAGCGATTACTGCAGAACCGGAGCCGTCGCGGGCAGCGGGTCGATGCCGGTGACGTGCAGCAGCAAAATGAGGGCAATGGCGATCGCCGTGTAGGTGATCCAGCCGAGCGTGCCGAGCATCAGAGGCTTGCCCCAGCGCGCAGAGACGTAGTTGCGGCCAATGGTACGGGCAACGTAACGGCACTGCTCGATGCCGAGCGGCAGCCAACTCAGCCACAGTCCGAAAAAGAGGGCGATCATGAGGTAGCGCCCGATCAGTGTGTCGCGGATAAAGGGTTCTGCAACAACATAGACGGCAAAGGTGACAAAGGTGCGGCGCACCCAGGACATGTTGAGTTCAGCCTTTTGAGTGTTGCCGAGCTCGCGCCAGTTGGCAGCATGCAGAAAACCGCCGAACATCGGAGTAAAAAGCAGCGCAAGCACGCAGGCAAACATGGGGTTGTAGAGTTTGGGGGCGTTCATAAAAATTGACGCCGCTCCCTGGGATCAAGGAGCGGGATGAAACAAACAACGGGACGCGAACCGATTGTAGCCGCAGTGCGACCTGTTTAGGCCGCAATGGGAGGCAGCGACGTGAGCAGCCGACAGCCGGGCAGAGAAATGTGCGAGACGGCGTCGCGCAGTGCTTGCACGGCCGCCGTGCGCGGAAAGCTCTTGCGCCACACGAGCGCAACGCGTCGGCGCGGAATGCTCGGCGCACGGAAGGGCAGGATCTTGATGCCGGGCGTGCCGCCGTAAACGGGCTGAGCCGAAGAGGGAATGATGGTGACGCCCAGGCCCTGGGCAACCATGTAGACGATCGTCTGCAGGCTGGTGCCTTCAAGGGTGCGCTTGCCGTTAGCGTCGGTGCGCATGGCGTCGGTGCAGAAGTTAAGAATCTGGTCGCGGAAGCAGTGGCCCGAGCCAAGGAGCAACATCGGCTCGGAGGCGATCTGCTCGCGTGTGATGTCGCTGTTGTCGGCAATGGGGTGATCGGCAGGGACGGCGACAACGAAGTCCTCGTCGTACAGGGGTTGCATCATAAGGCCGGCCTGCTGGACGGGAAGACTGAGAATCGCACAGTCGATCTGTCCGGTTTTAAGCGCCTCGAGCAGATCTGCCGTGTAGTTTTCACTGATCACGAGCGGCATGGTGGGCGCTTTGGCATGAATGCGCGTAACGAGCTGCGGCAGCAGGAAGGGGGCAATCGTGTAAATGACGCCCAGACGCAACGGGCCCGAGAGGGGGTCTCGCCCCTGTTCAGCGCACTCGCGCAGCTTTTCCGCACTCTCAATGACGCGCTGGGCCTGCTGCAGCACCAGAGTGCCGATGGGAGTGGGGGTGACTTCGTTGCTGCGTCGCTCGAAAATCTTGATTTTGAGTTCTTCTTCGAGCTTTTTGACGGCCACCGATAGCGACGGTTGCGCGACACCGCAGATTTCGGCGGCGCGGCCGAAGTGTTTTTCCTGCGCAAGGGCCAGAATGTAGCGAAGTTCGGTCAGAGTCATAGTGCGTGTGTTTAAAGTTGTTGCAGCAATCATCAAAAATCAGGCGCTCAGATAGTCGGGAGCCGCCTGATACCAGCGTCGTGCATGACGTTCTGCGGAATCGGGATCTTCAGAGAGCCACCGTTTGGCGGCTTCTCGGGCAAGTTCGATGAGTGGGGCGTCGTTTTCAAGGTCACTGAAGCGAAGTGCGGGCACTCCCGACTGGCGAGCCCCCATGAATTCGCCGGGGCCGCGCAACGCCAGATCGGCTCGTGCGATGGCAAAACCGTCGGTATTGTTTTTAATGACGCGCAGTCTTTCGCGCCCCTGGGCTGTGAGCTGCGGGTCGTACAGAAGAATGCACACGCTCTGTACGGCGCCTCGCCCGACGCGACCGCGAAGCTGGTGCAGCTGCGACAGCCCAAAGCGCTCGGCGTGCTCAATAATCATCACGGATGCATTGGGCACGTCCACGCCAACTTCAATCACTGTGGTAGCGACCAATACATCGAGCTTTTGCGCGCTGAAGGCGTGCATGACAGCCGCTTTGTCGGCGGCGCTCATGGCGCCGTGCACTAAGCCGATGCGGCACTCGGGGAGATTGCGGGCAAGGGTCTCGGCGCGGTGGGTGGCTGCTGTGAGCGCCAACTGTTCACTCTCTTCAACGAGCGGGCAGACCCAGTAGCACTGTTTTTTCTGGCCGACTGCGTTGCCGACGGCGGCCGTGACTTCCTCAAGGCGCGTGAGATTGACGAGTTTGGTCACGACGGGGGAGCGCCCTTCGGGAAGCTCGTCGATGACGCTCACGTCGAGATCGGCCAGATAGCTCATGGCGAGCGTTCGGGGGATGGGCGTTGCCGAGAGCATTAAAAGGTGTACGTAGCTGCCGCTTTGGGCACATTCGCGCAGACGAAGCCGCTGCGCGACGCCGAAACGGTGCTGCTCGTCGACAACCGCAAGGCCCAGATTCTTGAAGGTGACGGCTTCCTGAATCAGAGCGTGCGTGCCGACCACAAGATCAACGGCTCCCGTGCGTACGGCCTCCTGGGCGGCAGCTTTTTCTGCGGGCTTGAGGCTTCCCGCAAGCCAGAGCATGCGAAGCCCGAGCGGCTCGAGCCAGTCGCGCAGCTTGTTGTAGTGCTGCTCGGCAAGAATTTCCGTCGGTGCCATGAGGGCTGTCTGACGGCCGCTGTCGACGGCCTGCAGGCAGGCAAGCGCCGCGACGATGGTCTTGCCGCAGCCGACGTCCCCCTGTACGAGGCGGTGCATGGGCGTGGAGCGAGCAAGATCGGCGAGAATGTCTTTAAGGACGCGCTGCTGGGCCCCCGTGAGCGCAAAAGGCAGTCGGGCAAGAAAGCGCGCGTACAGCCCGTCGGGACACCCAAAAAGAGGGGCGGCCTGAAGAGACCTGCGGTCGCGCCGCGCTTTTTCAAGCGTGATCTGTTGGGCCAGAAGTTCATCGAGCTTGACGCGTCGCCATTCGGGCGCGGTTTTATTGCTGTAGGCGGCAAAGTCCGCATCCGGTTTGGGACGATGCAGATTGCGCAGGGCAACGGCCAGATCGGGGACGTCGAGCGAGCGGCGCAGACTCTGCGGCATCAGGTCGATGAGGTCCACATCCAAAAGCGCGCGCGCAATACGCTTTCGCAGAACGGGTTGAGTGACGTTTTCCCCCGTAGGGTAGACGGGAGTGAGCGTCTCTTCGAGAGCCTGATCGGCTGCTTCGCCCATGAAGATCTTTGGGTGCACCATCTCCCAGATGCCGTGCTGCGTCATACGCGCACTTCCGTAGGCGCGAAGACGTACGCCCGGCGCAAAGCGCTTTTGTGAAGAAGGATAAAAATGCAGGAACCGCAGCTGCATCCGTTCGCCTTCGTCGGATGTGATGATGACCGTGAGAACGCGCCACTGAGCCTGCCGAACAGTGGACTCGGTAACCGTGCCTTCTACGAGGGCGTTGACACCTTCGGAGAGTTCGGAAAAAGGCGTCACGCGCGTCAGATCTTCATAGCGCAACGGCAGATGCAGCACAAAATCCCAGTCCTTGACCAGACCGAGTCTGGCAAGACGCTCGTTCAGAGGGGCGAGCTTTTCACCCTTGGCGAGCCGGCGGTTGGGAGCAGGACGATCGTTCGACGGCATGGTGTGCGAAAGGAAAAAATTTCAATAATTCTATCCCTATTCAACCTTTGATAGATAAAGATAATGAATTGATTAATGTCAAGGATTTTGTGCGGAAAAGCGCCTTTGCGTTCGGTCGGAATGCCCAGTAAGGAGTAGAAATTGAGAGCTGGAGCGGGTTAGTACTTAAAAGTTAGGGTTATCCCGAGTAGCAAGGCATTAGTATTGACCCTAGACTAACGCCGCTTTGTTTCTCTGCCATAAGTTTGACGCAAATCAAACCAAGGGTATCTCCCTTGGAGAAATGTCTTAGTTTTTGGGGGAGAATACGCTGTTTTTAGCGTCCGTCCGTTGATGGGCCTGAATCTCGGACGCTGAAACAGTCGGGAAAAGCCCCCGTAAGGGCGTGGCGGTATTCCCGGCCAATCGGATCAGAAGGGCACACGCGCGGGCGGTGTGTAAACGTTCGAAAGCGAGAGCAGTTTTGATCAAGGAGATTCACCATCCAAACCGATCAGCCCTTTTTTATGAGGGATAATACTGATTGGAATATCCGCGGACGGAGCATGGGTTGCGCCCGCTGTTTAGGTTGCAAACAAACCTCGGCAGCTGATCGGAACCCGGCCTGAGACGATCGGGTGATCGATCGTCAGCGGATCCCTGCAAGGATCAAGGAGACCACTAAAAATGAAAATTTTCTACACCGACGTACTGGTGATCGGTGGCGGTCTGGCCGGTCTGCGCACGGCAGTTGCTGCCAAGCGTCGCGGCCACGACTCCGTCGTTCTGTCGCTGGTGCCCCCGAAGCGCTCGCACTCCAAGGCGGCCCAGGGCGGCATGCAGGCTTCTCTTGCCAACGTGATCAAGGGCGTTGGCGACAATGAGGACGTCCACTTCGCCGATACGGTCCGTGGTTCGGACTGGGGCGCCGACCAGGATGTGGTGCGTATGTTTGTGAACACCTCGCCCAAGGCGGTGCGTGAACTGGCCGCTTGGGGTGTGCCCTGGAGCCGTATCACCCCCGGGGATCGTCAGGTGATCATCAATGGTGAAAAGGTCACCATTACCGAACGCAAGGAAGCCGCCGGCCTTATCGGTCAGCGTGACTTCGGCGGTACCAAGAAGTGGCGTACCTGCTTCGTGTCCGACGGCACGGGCCACGCCATGCTCAACGCCGTGTCCGACCGCGTGATCGCCGAAAAGGTGCCCGTGATCGAACGCGTTGAAGCGCTCTCTCTGATCCACGACGGCAAGCGCTGCTTCGGTGCCGTGGTGCGTGATCTCATCACCGGTGAACTCATGGCCTACGTGGCCAAGGCGACCGCCATCTGCACGGGCGGTGCCGGTAAGCTCTTCCGCGTGACGACGAATGCTCAGATCTGCGAAGGCACGGGCCACAGCCTGGCTCTCGAAACGGGTGTCGCCGGCCTCGGCAACATGGAAGCCGTTCAGTTCCACCCGACCGGTATCTTCCCGGCCGGTATTCTCGTGACCGAAGGCTGCCGCGGTGACGGCGGTCTGCTGCGCGACGTCGACGGCCATCGCTTCATGCCCGACGTTGAACCGGAAAAGAAGGAACTCGCCTCCCGCGACGTGGTCTCCCGCCGCATGGAAGAACGCATTGCTCAGGGCAAGGGCGTCAAGGGCCGCTTCGGCGAACACATCTGGCTCGACATCACGCTGCTCGGTGAACACCACATCAAGCACAACCTGCGTGAAGTCTACGAAATCTGCCACTACTTCCTCGGCGTTGACCCGACGAAGGAATGGATCCCCGTGCGTCCGGCCCAGCACTACACGATGGGCGGCGTGCGCACCAACTACACCGGTGAATCCCGTCAGCTCAAGGGTCTCTTTGCGGCCGGCGAAGCGGCTTGCTGGGATATGCACGGCTTCAACCGCCTCGGCGGCAACTCCGTGGCCGAAACCGTTGTGGCCGGCATGATCGTCGGTGAATTCATCGCCGACTTCTGCGAAAAGCCCGAAAACGGCATCGACATCCCGACGTCGATCATCTACGACCACATCGCCAAGGTGCAGGCCGAACTCGACGGCTTCGTCAAGAACTCCGGCACGGAAGACATGGCTGCCATCCGTACCCGCATGCAGGACATCATGACGAGCAAGATCGGCATCTTCCGTCGCGGTGCTGACATGGAAAGCGCTGTTGCCGAACTCGAAGACCTCCTCAAGAAGACCTACAAGGTCTCCTGCAAGGACGTTGCCGGCAACAACCCCGAACTTGTGTACGCCTACCGCACCCGCAAGATGCTCAAGCTCGCGCTGTCCATCGCCTGCGGTGCCTCTGCCCGTAAGGAAAGCCGCGGTGCGCACTTCCGTGAAGACTTCCCGGTTCGTAACGACGTCGAATGGCTCAGCCGTACGATCGCCACGTGGAAGGAAGGCGACACTCTGCCCACGCTCAACTACGAGAAGCTCGACATCTCCAAGATGGAACTGCCTCCGGGTTGGCGCGGCTACGGTGCCAAGAACTACATCGAAAACCCCGAGTCTGCCAAGCGTCAGGCCGAGGTCGATGCTCTTCGCGCCAAGATGGAAGCCGAAGGCGCCGATCGCTTCGCGATCCAGGACGCCCTGCTGCCGTTCCACGACCTGCTGCCCAAGCGTCTGCAGGGCCGCAACGAACGCATCGATGAACCCCTCGCCTAAGGAGCTGACCGAAAATGAGTACTCAAGTTAAGAAGCAGCACCGCATGCTCAAGATCAGCATCCTGCGTTACAACCCCGCTGATCCGGCAAGCGTGCCCCACATGCAGACCTTCGAATGCGAAGAAGCCGATTCGATGACGCTGTTCATTCTGCTCAATGAACTGCGCGATCATCAGGATCCTTCTCTGCAGTTCGACTTCGTGTGCCGTGCCGGTATCTGCGGTTCGTGCGCCATGCTGGTCAACGGCAAGCCCTCTCTCGCCTGCCGTACGCTGACCCGCGATCTGCCGACCGAATTCACGCTCGCCCCGCTGCCGGCGTTCGAACTCATCGGCGACCTGTCGGTCAACACCGGCAAGTGGATGCGCAACATGTCCGAACGCATGGAAACGTGGGTTCACATGAAGGAAGATGAAGTCGACCTTCGCAAGCACGAAGCTCCGATGGATCCCCAGCTCGCCGAAGACATCTACCTGCTCGACCGCTGCGTCGAATGCGGTTGCTGTATCGCCGGCTGCGGCACGGTCCGTCTGCGTCCGGATTTCGCCGGCGGCGTCGCGATCAACAAGATCGCCCGCTTCCGTCTCGATCCGCGCGATACCCGTACCGACGGTGACTTCTACGACGTCATCGGCGATGACTCGGGTGTGTTCGGCTGCATGTCGCTGCTCGCCTGCCACGACTTCTGCCCGAAGGATCTGCCTCTGAAGACGCAGATCGCCTTCATCCGTCGCAAGATGGCTGAACAGGGCATCAAGAACTACGACAAGGTTCTTCCCACGCCCAAGACCGGCAAGAAGGCGATCCCCATCAAGGCCGCCTAATCCGCCGATCTCGTTCTTTCTCTGAAGGAGCCCTCGGGCTCCGACGGGAAAGAACGGCGAGAAACGAACGCTGCAAAACCGCTTTAGGGCGAGCTTTGCAGCGTTTTATTTTGTCTGTTCAAAGAAAAAGGCACGCCCGAAAGCGTGCCCAAAGTCAGCGATTGACTGCCGTCGGATTATTCTTTTCCGGTCCAGCAGTAGGTGCAGATCTTGTCCTTGTCAAGGCCGATTGCTTCGAGAAGACCGTCGATCGATTGGAAGCCGAGCGAGTCAAAGCCCATCTCTTCGCAGATGCGGCGCAACATGCACTGACCGCGCTTGGTCTTGGCGTCGGAGTATTCGTCAAGGTGCTTGTGCCCCTCGTCGCCTTCAAGGTCCTGCACCACGCGGCGGGCAAGAAGTTCCATGTCCGAGTTGCCGCGCGAAAAGTTCAGGTACTTGCAGCTGTACATGATGGGCGGGCAGGCCGAGCGCATGTGCACTTCTTTGGCACCGGACTTGTACAGGAAGTCCACCGTTTCACGCAGCTGCGTGCCGCGCACGATAGAGTCGTCAATAAGAAGAAGCTTCTTGTCCTTGATGAGCTCAGGGACGGGAATCTGCTTCATTTTGGCCACCTGGTTGCGAATCTTCTGATTGGTGGGCATGAACGAACGCGACCAGGTCGGGGTGTACTTGATGAAGGGGCGGGCAAAATCCTTGCCGCTTTCATTGGCGTAGCCAATGCCGTGAGGCAGCCCCGAGTCGGGAACGCCGGCAACGTAGTCAACGTCGGGCGCCGTACCGTCGGCCATCGCATTGCGGGCCATGATGCGGCCGTTGTTGTAGCGCATCACCTCGACATTCTTGCCTTCGTAATTGGAATTGGGGTAGCCGTAGTAGGTCCAAAGAAATGCGCACAGACGCATTTTTTGCGCAGCAGGCGAGAGCACTTCCACGCCTTCGCACGTTACCTTGACGATTTCCTGCGGGCCGAGTTCGTAGAAGTCTTCGTAACCGAGCTTTTGGTAGACGAAAGACTCAAACGAGACGCAGCAGCCGTCTTCACCCTTGCCGATGAGCACGGGAAGGCGACCGAGCTTGTCGCGCGCCACGATGATGCCGTCCTTGGTGAGCAGCATGATGGTGGCCGAGCCTTCAATGAGTTCCTGCGCGTTGCGCAGACCTTCAACGAGGCTGTCCTTGCGGTTGATGAGGGCGGCAATGAGCTCGGTCGAATTGACCTTGCCCGAACCCATGGCAAGGAACTGATTGTTGTGCTGACTGAAGTAGCGCGAAATCAGTTCTTCGGCATTGCGGATGATGCCCACCGTGGTGATGGCGAAAAGCCCGAGATGCGAGCGCACGAGAAGCGGCTGCGGATCATCGTCGCTGATGCAGCCAATTCCGCTTGTGCCCTGCATGGTGGCAATATCCGACTCGAATTTGGTGCGGAAGGGCGTGTTGGTGATGTTGTGGATCTGACGCTGGAATCCCTTTTCAGGATCGTAGATCGTCATACCGCCGAATTTGGTGCCGAGGTGAGAGTGATAGTCGACGCCGAAGAACGTGTCGAGCACGACGTCGCGCTTGGAGACTGCTCCGAAAAAGCCGCCCATGATGGTTCTCTGAGAGATAAAGGGAAGAGGGTAAAAACAAGAAGGCGCAATTATCGCATCGGCGCGGGAAAAATGCCTATGGGCGCAGAGGGTAATGCTTGCCGGCTCATGCGCGCAAACGAGACGCAAAATGCGTCTGAATCCAAGCGCAGACAATGTCGGTCGAAAGAAGTACTTCACGCTCAATGTCCGAAGCCGCAGCGTGAAAGTTGCTCTGACAGAGGGCGCGAAGATACAGCGGCCCCTTGAGCATCTCAATAAAGCGCGCGGCCACATCGCGAAGTTCCTCCAGCGGTGCGTCGATGTGGTTTTCCAGAACTTTGGCAAAACAGCTGTAGCTTTTATCGATGCCTTCACGCCAGAACCAGTCGCCGATTTCAGGCAGTTGTACGGTTTCAGCAAAAATAAGGCGTGAAGCACCGATCGCGCGCGTACTGAGCATGCCTGCCAAATAAATTCGGCCGAAACTGAGAAATTCCTCGCGCAGTGTGCGGCCGTGTCGATAGTCGGCCATGTAGGCCGCGTACACATCGTCGGCCATCATCTGCAGCGCTGCAATGAAAAGACCTTCCTTGCTGCCGTAGCACTGATAGACGGTCGAGCGTGACCCGCCCGAACGTTGGATGATTTTTTCGATTGAGGTGCGGCTGTAGCCGTTTTCGATGAAGGTGTCGATGGCGCATGCAAGCAGCCCCTTCATGCGTTCGCGCCCGCGCGCCGTCTTAACGGCAGTTTCCTGCATTTTGGATTCCTCAGTTTGACGTGCCCGCCATGTTACATGGCGGTCGCGAGATTTTCTGTGTCTTTGCGGTTGCCAGAGCGTAGTCGAAAACTGTACTATTCGGTACAAATGTACCAATCAGTACAAAGAATTTCCATAAAGACGAGGGAACATGGATCGTCGAACTTTTCTTTGCGCTGCGTCCGCTCTTGCCGCGACGGGATTTACCCGAGCGGCTGCGGCTTCAGTTGCACCCGCGAGCGGGGATCTTTCATTGATTGTGCCCTTTCCTCCGGGAGGGGGCGGAGACATTCTTGCAAGGGCCGTCACGAGCGAAATGGCCGCCGTCACGGGCACGCGCTGGATCGTGATGAACCGCCCCGGAGCGGGCGGCAACATCGGAGCGGCGCATGTGGCCAAAGCAGCGCCCTCGGCCGAGACCATCGGCTATGTCACGAACGGTATTTTGTGCGTGAATCCGCACTTGTATCCGACTGCACGTTTTGATCCACAGCGCGACCTGATGCCCGTTGCGGGGCTCACGGAAATCGGACTTGTGGCGGTCGTCAATCCCGCAGTGATGCCCGAAGCAACGGATTTTGAGCGATTCATTGCCCTTGCGGCCAACTCGAACGAGCCCCTGACGTTTGCCTCAGCAGGGAACGGCACGAGCAGCCATCTTGCGGGCATTCTGTTTAGCTCGCAGGCCGGCATCCCCCTGCGGCACATCCCGCACCCGGGCGGCGCCATCGCAGTCAAGGAGGTACTCGCAGGGCGCGTGTCGCTGATGATCGACGTGATGCCCAACGTGCTGCCGCATATCCGTCGCGGCGCTCTCAAAGCCCTGGCGGTAACGAGTCTTGACCGTTCGCCCCTGTTGCCCGAAGTGCCGACCATGGCTGAGGCAGGGCTTGCGCGCGTATGCCTTACGGCCTGGGACGGGCTTGCAGCCCCCGTCGGTTTTCCTGAGGCGGGCGTGCGGGCGATCGAAGTGGCGGCCCGCCGTGCACTGGCGATGCCCCGTCTTGAGGAGAGACTCGCGAGGCTCGGCGCGCATGCGCGTTTTCGCGATGCCTCAGCTTTTGCCGACTTCATCGCCCTCGAGGCCCCTAAATGGAAGACGCTGGCTCTTAAAGCGCGCGCCGCCCGCAGCTGATCCTTGATTTGATACCTCTGTTTTTAATTTTCTTTAAGGAGTTCCATCATGCAGCCCATGCTTGACACTTCGCACCTTCCTGCCGTTCCCGAGTGGCACAAGGCGGGGGATTTTCAGGACATCATTTACGAAAAGTGCGATGACGGCATCGCCAAAATCACCATCAACCGACCGGAAGTGCGCAATGCCTTCCGTCCCCAGACCGTGATGGAGATGAGTCGCGCCCTCAATGACGCCCGTAACGACGAGGCGGTCGGTGTCGTCATTCTGACCGGCATGGGCGAAAAAGCCTTTTGCTCGGGGGGCGACCAAAAGGTGCGCGGCACGGGCGGCTATGTGGGCGACGACGGTACGCCGCGGCTCAATGTGCTTGATCTGCAGCGCGAAATCCGCACCTGTCCCAAGCCTGTGGTGGCCATGGTGGCCGGTTGGTGTGTGGGCGGCGGACACGTGCTGCACATGATGTGCGACCTGACGATCGCGGCGCAAAACGCCATGTTTGGTCAGACGGGCCCCAGAGTGGGCTCCTTTGACGGCGGCTGGGGCGCGTCCTACATGGCTCGCATCGTCGGTCAGAAAAAGGCCCGCGAGATCTGGTTCCTGTGCCGCTTCTACAATGCCGAGGAAGCCCTCGAAATGGGGCTTGTGAACACGGTGGTGCCGCTTGAGCGCCTTGAAGCCGAAACGGTGCAGTGGTGTCGCGAAATGCTTGCCAATTCGCCCTTGGCGATTCGTTGTCTGAAGGCGGCTTTGAATGCCGACTGCGACGGTCAGGCCGGACTGCAGGAACTCGCAGGCAATGCGACGCTGCTCTACTACATGACCGAAGAGGGCAGGGAAGGCAAGAACGCTTTCCTTGAAAAGCGTCGCCCCGATTTTTCCAAGTTCCGTCGTCTGCCCTGAGGATGGATGCCATGGCAAACCTTTGCGACGACGTACTCGACATTGTCGAGGCGGCTCGAGAGGTACCGTCACGCACGGCGCTGATCGACAAGGGCAGGCGCTACACGTATGCCGAGGCCGCTCAAAGAGTGCAAGAGAGGGCTGCCGCACTTGTGCGTCCTGCCCGAGGGCGGCCCCTTCACTTCACGGCGCAGGCCGATTTTGACGGATTGGTGGAGCTGCTTGCACTCCTTTATGCACGCATTCCGGCGGTACTGATTTCCCCCAAACTCACCGCATGCGAACGCGAGGCACTGCAGGCGCGGCTTAATGCCATCGCCGGGGCTCCCGTAGAAGACACCGCCTTTATCGTGCTCACGTCGGGCACCACGGGCGAGCCCAAGCCCGTCATGCTCACGCGCAAGGGGCTGGCGGCGGGCGCTCTGGCGGCAGCGAGGGCGCTGCACATGACAGGCGACGACTGCTTTCAGCTGTCGCTGTCGCCCGCACGCGTCGGGGGACTCGGGATTGTGCTTCGTACGCTTGCCGTGCGGGGAACGATTGCCCTTGCGCCCCGTTTTAACGGCGCACGTTTTGTCCAAGAGATCGAGCGCGACGGAGTGACGCTCGCTTCACTCGTGCCGGCCATGCTCGAGGATGTGCTCGAGAAAAATCCGAACTGGCAGAACCCCGGGCGTTTGCGCGCACTCTTACTGGGAGGCGCGGCGCTCCCGGATCGCTTAAGACGGCGGGCTGTAGAGCGCGGCATTGGCATTGTCACCACCTACGCAATGACCGAAACGGGAAGCAGTGTCGCAGTGAGCCGCTGGGAGGAGCGCTTTAGCCCGGTCGGCAACGGACAGGTGCCTTTGGAAGGCGTGCGCCTGCGTGCGCTCGACGCTCGTCTTTGGGTTGCCGGTCCTATGCTCTTTGCGGGCTACTGGGGAAGGGGCCCCGTGATTGACGACGGTTGGTTTGAGACGGGCGACATCGGTCGAATCGACGAGGCGGGGCGCGTGAGCGTTACGGCCCGCGCAAGTGAAATCATTTTGACGGCAGGCGAAAAAGTAGCGCCCGTTGAAGTTGAAACCGCAATCGAATCGATCGCCGGGGTGCGCGAAGCGCTCGTGGTAGGGCTGCCCGACGAGAAGTGGGGCGAAATCGTGACGGCGCTCGTTGTCTGGGAAGAGGGGGCGTGTCGTGACGGCGCACGGCTTGCAAAGGCGCTTTCCAGTCGACTGGCCCGATACAAGTGTCCGCGGCGCCTCGCGCACGTTGAAAGTCTTCCCCTTACCCCTGAAGGCAAGCGCTTTCGTCGCCCCGAAGTGCTTCGGGGATGCACTTTGGAGACGCTGCACTACACGGTTTGACGCTCGATTCGGAAGGTTCGACGGCAGCAACGGCGCAAAACAAAGTGTTTGCGCCGTTTTTTGATTTGATTTTCGTCAACGAAGTTGCGCTTTGAAAAAAATATTGATAATTCCTGGATAGAACCCTTAGGGGAAATGAACTAGTCCTTTGTTATCAGTGAGTTGGCGATTCGCAGGAAGTTGAGAGCGCCGCATAGATAGAACTACCTAGACGGCTTGGGACGGACTTCTTGAAATAAAGCCTCTTCCATTGGATAAAAATCGTAGTAGCATTTCCCTAAGACAAAACAACTAGTCGGTTGTGGCCGACTGGTTCATTTGTCTGACCGATACCGAAGTGTCTCGGCGCGACCAAGCAAGTTCTCCCTGGTGGAGAACTTGGGCTGCGGCACGGAGGTGAGTTATGAGCCGGTCCGCCGGATGCCCCGAAGGCGGGGGACGACGAACCAAAATGAAAGCACAGAGGAGCTTCTAAATGTCTCGTATCGAAAATGACTTCCTGGGTGATCGCGAACTGGGCGACGACTGCTACTACGGCGTTCAGACCCTGCGCGGCAAGGACAATTTCCACATCACGGAAATGCCCATGAGCCAGGAACCCTTCTTCGTCATCGCCTTCGCTTATGTGAAGAAGGCCGCCGCTTTGGCCAACAAGGAACTCGGCACCATCCCGGCTGACGTGGCTGACGCCCTCGTTTGGGCCTGCGACGAGCTCATCGCCGGCAAGCACCGCGACCAGTTCGTGACCGACTGGCTGCAGGGCGGCGCGGGTACCTCCACCAACATGAACTGCAACGAAGTCATCTGCAACCTGGCTGCCGAAAAGCTCGGCTCGGTCAAGGGTGACTACAAGCGCGTTTCCCCGAACGACCACGCCAACTTCGGTCAGTCCACGAACGACGCCTACCCGACGGCTCTGCACCTTGCTCTGCTGCTTCGCTCGAACGTGCTCCTGAAGGCTGTCGAAGACCTCGTCGGCTCCTTCTACGGCAAGGCTGAAGAATTCAAGGGCGTGCTCAAGATGGGCCGCACCCACCTGCAGGACGCTGTGCCGATGACGCTCGGCCAGGAATTCCACGGCTGGGGCTTCACGATCAATGACGAAGTCAAGGTCATCCGCGAAGCTCAGGAACACCTCAAGATCGTCAACCTCGGCGCTACCGCCATCGGCACGACCGTGACGGCTCACCCCGACTACCCGGCTCTGGCCGTCAAGAAGCTCGCCGAACTCACGGGCATCGACTTTGTCAACAGCGAAGACCTCATCGCCGCCACGAGCGACTGCGGTGCCTACGTTGCCCTGTCGTCGGCCATCAAGAGTCTCTCCGTGAAGCTCACCAAGGTCTGCAACGACCTGCGTCTGCTCGCTTCCGGCCCCCGTTGCGGTCTGTCCGAAATCAACCTGCCGCAGCTGCAGCCCGGTTCTTCGATCATGCCCGGTAAGGTCAACCCCGTGATTCCGGAAGTGACCAACCAGTCCTGCTTCCTCGCCATTGGCCTGGACACGACCGTCATGCTCGCCGCTTCGGCCGGTCAGCTCGAACTCAACGTCATGGAACCCGTGATCACGTTCGCGCTCTTCACCTCCATGAAGGTCATGACCAACGCCTGCAACAGCCTGCGCACCAAGTGCGTGGACGGCATCACGGCCAACGCCGAACGCACCGCTCAGATGGTGATGAACTCCTGTGGCATCGTGACGCTCCTTAAGCCCCACCTCGGCTACAAGGTTTGCTCCGAAATGGCCAAGGAGTGCTACCACACCGGTAAGGCTCTGCACCAGGTTGTCGTTGAAGAGCGCAAGCTCCTCACGCAGCAGGAATGGGACGCCACGTTCAACCTCGAAAACCTGATCAACCCGAAGTTCGTTCAGTAATCGACGTTTTCAACATGCGGTCCGAGCGAGTCGCTTCGTTCGGACCGTAGTCATCGAGAAAGCCGAAAGTTCCTTCTTTTCTTCGATCAATAGGTCGGAGAGGGGGCTTTTCGGCCTCTCGAACAATAAAAAGCGACATTCATCAAACGGAGAAATCATGGATATCATGTTGATTCTGCAGTTGATCGTGCTTCTTGGCGCGATCTTCCTCGGTGTCCGCCTCGGCGGCATCGGTATCGGCTACGCCGGTGGTGCAGGCGTTCTCGTTCTGGGTCTGGCCCTGGGTATGAAGCCCGGTAACATTCCCTGGGACGTGATCCTCATCATTGCCTCGGTGATCGCCGCTATTTCCGCCATGCAGCTCGCCGGCGGCCTGGACTACCTCGTTCAGATTGCCGAACGCGTTCTGCGCAGCAACCCCAAGTACATTAACTACCTGGCTCCCGTCGTGACCTACGTGCTCACGATCTTCGCCGGTACCGGTCACACCGCCTTCTCGATGATCCCCGTGATCGTTGAAGTGGCCAAGGAACAGAAGATCCGTCCGGTTTGTCCGCTGTCGATCGCCGTGGTGGCTTCTCAGATCGCCATTACCGCTTCGCCCGTGTCGGCTGCCGTGATCTACATGTCCGGTGTGCTCGAACCCTTCGGCTGGTCCTACCCGACGCTGCTCGGCATCTGGCTGCTCACGACCTTCGTCGGCTGCATGCTGACCGCCTTCGTCATGACCATGATCCAGAACATGGATCTCGACAGCGATCCCGTCTACCAGGAACGCCTCGCCAAGGGTCTCGTCAAGGCCAAGTCGTCTGAAACCCGTCGCGAACTCAAGCCCTACGCCAAGCGCTCCGTCGGCATCTTCCTGCTCGGCGTGGTGTGCGTGGTGCTCTACGCTTCGGCCATCAGCCCGGCCATCGGCCTGATCAAGCCCGTCGTGGTTCCCCGTGACGCCGCCATCATGAGCCTGATGCTGCTCGTCGGCACGCTCATCACCATGACCTGCAAGATCGAACTCGGCAAGATCGCTGAATCGAGCGTCTTCAAGTCCGGTATGGTTGCCTGCGTTTGCGTGCTCGGCGTTGCCTGGCTCGGCGACACCTTCGTGTCCGGCCACGCTGCTCAGATCAAGGCCTTCTCGGCTACGACCGTTGCGCAGTACCCGGCTCTGCTGGCTGTGGTGTTCTTCTTTGCCGCCATGCTCCTGTACTCGCAGGCTGCTACGGCCAAGGCCATCACCCCCGCCATCGTTGCCGCTCTGGGCATCAGCGCTGCCAACCCCGGTGACAGCTACATGCTCGTGGCTTCGTTCGCTGCCGTCTCGGCTCTGTTCGTTCTGCCGACCTACCCGACGCTTCTTGGCGCCGTGCAGATGGACGACACGGGTTCGACCCGCATCGGCAAGTGGGTGTTCAACCACGCCTTCTTCCTGCCGGGCGTCCTGGCGATCGTCTTCTCGGTTGCTCTGGGCTTCCTGATCTGCTCGATTGCTTAATCACAGATCCGTCCCGATTGATCTGCCGGTTGTGTGAAGCACACCGGCCGATCCCAAAGAAAAACCGCACTGCCGTCGATTCGGAAAGTGCGGTTTTTTCGTTCTGCCGCAGGTGCGGCAGAACATCAGATGAAGGGCCTGCCTCAGGCGGGCTGCCACTTGCAGCGCACGGGCGAGACGATTTCGCCGGTCTTTTTCATTTCGGCCATGGCCTTATCGACCGCTTTGCGGTCCAAACCGGTGAGTTCGGCAATCTTGCCGGCGTTGAGCGGTTCGCCCGCTTTGCGCATGGCTTCGAGAATAACGGCTTTGTCAGACATAGTTCAATCCTTTTTTATCGAGCGCAGGAACGGATGCTCCCGCCTATTGTCCCGAGTCTAGCGTGCGCAGCTCGAAGCTGTGTTGGCGAAAACTGAAAAATTTGTATCAAGGAACTTCCAAAGCGAACCTTTCGAGCGATCCCGCGTCCTCAGGCCAAGCGGCCGCTGTTGCTGATCGGTATAGTTTGCCCATCCCATTGAAGTCCGTTATTTTTCCCGATGCACACCGTTTATCGCATTTTGGAACTCATCGTTGTCTACGCCGTTCCCACCATTTTTGCCATCACGATGCATGAAGCCGCGCACGGCTACGTTGCCAAGCGCTTTGGCGACAACACCGCCTGGATTCTCGGCCGCGTTACCTTAAATCCCATCAAGCACATCGACCCGGTGGGCACCATCGCTGTTCCGGGGGCGCTTCTCATCATGAACGCCGTTGTGGGCGGCGGCTTTCTCTTTGGCTGGGCCAAGCCCGTCCCCGTCAATTTTTCCCGCCTGCATGATCCCAAGCGCTCCATGCTCTGGGTGGCGCTTGCCGGACCCGCTGCCAACGCTCTGCAGGTGCTCATTTGGACGGTTCTCATTCAGGTTTTCGCCGTGCTCGAGCTGGGCCTTTTGGTGGATGTGGCCCGTGCCGGCATCAGCATCAATCTGATGCTGATGATCTTTAATCTGCTGCCGATTCTGCCCCTGGACGGCGGTCGCATCCTCACAAGTCTTCTTCCCTGGCGGTGGGCTTCGAGCTATGCTCGGCTTGAGCCCTACGGCATGGCCATCATGCTTGCGCTCATCGTTTCGGGAGCCTTGTCGACGATCCTCAACCCCTTGATGCGGTTCGGCCTGCAGTTGGTGCAGTCGCTCATTTTTGTCTAGAGGAGGGAGCATGGCGCGGGACATTTCAGATAAAGCAGACAGGCCCAGCGCCTGGCTTGAGCGTTTTGCTCCTCTTATCGC
Organism: uncultured Sutterella sp.; assembly: GCA_945834535.1. Lineage (GTDB taxonomy): Bacteria > Pseudomonadota > Gammaproteobacteria > Burkholderiales > Burkholderiaceae_F > Duodenibacillus. Next base: position 34,830 of record CAMAHM010000005.1, read on the forward strand.
GCCCGGTGCCCGCGTTCTTGAGATTGCCGCCGGGAACGGACGCAACACCGCCTTTTTGGCGCGGCTCGACTGCCGCGTGACAGCAGTTGACATCCATCCGCCTGCCGAACCCACGGCGGGCGTGACGCACCTGACGCACGATCTGGAAAACGACGCCTGGCCTTTTGCGCCGCACAGTTTTGACGTCGTTGTCGGCATCAACTATTTATGGCGGCCGCGCTGGCAGGCGTTGTGCGACACTCTTGCACCGGGTGGGCTTTTTTTGTACGAAACCTTCACCGAAGAGCAGGCCCTGTGGATGGGGCGTCCGTGCAATCCCGAGCATTTCCTCAAAATCGGCGAGCTTCTTTGCCTCACGCCGCCGAATTGGCGTATTCTTGCTTACGAAGACGGCCGCAATGCGCGCGATCAGTTCGTGCAGCGCATTGCCGCGCGCAGCTGCCGGCTTAAAAATCTCCTGCCTGTCGAAGATGTACGCATCTGCGTGCCGCGCTGACGTATTGGTCCATGCTTTGCGTCGAACTGCTTCCCCAAGCAGTCTCTCGCGCGTGCGCTTATTCGACGGTTTGTATGCATGGATGACAAAAGGATGCAAGACGAAGCAATGGCTCTGAATACAAATCTTGAAACCGCTACATTGCAGGGGTGGCTCGACTACATTTCCGCGATCAGCGACAAGCCCATAGATCTCGGGCTTGAGCGCATGAAGCAGATGGTCGCGCGCATGAAGATTGAGTTCGACTGCCCGGTGATCACCGTGGGCGGCACCAACGGCAAGGGCAGTACCTGCGCCATCATTGACAGCGTTGTGCGCCATGCGGGCCACCACACGGGCCTGCACACCTCGCCGCACCTCGTGCGCTTTAACGAGCGCTGTGTCATCGACGGGCGAGAAGTGTCCGACGAGCGGATCATCGAAGCCTTCAAGGAAGTCGAAGAAAAGCGCGGCGATCTGCCGCTTACGTACTTTGAGTTTACGACCCTCGCGATTTTGCGTATTTTCCAGAAGGCTGATCTCGATTGCGTCATTCTTGAAGTCGGTCTGGGCGGGCGGCTTGATGCGGTCAACGCCATCGATCCGACCGTCTCGGTTGTCTGCTCGATCGACATCGACCATGCGCAGTACCTCGGTCGCACCCGCGAAGAGGTGGGCTTGGAAAAGGCGTGCATCTTCCGGCACTGCCGCCCTGCGGTGTGCACCGATCCCAATCCGCCCAAGTCGGTTTTGGAAAAGGCTCACATGCTGATTGCTCCGCTCTACGTGTACGGGCGCGACTACGACGTATACAAGCACCACGGTCTGTGGGACTTTGAAATGACCACGCACGATCCAATTCCGTCAGTGGTCGACTGGCGCAATCTCCCGATGCCCTCCGTGTCGGGTGCCAAGCAGTTGCAAAATGCAGCAGGTGCCCTTGCCGCCCTCGGTTCGATCCGCGAGCGTCTTGAAATCACCCGCTCGGCTGTTGTCGAAGGGCTTGAACATCTGGAACTGCGTGCGCGCTTTGAAACCGTGCGCAAGGCCGACGAGAACGGTGCGAGCGTGACGCTCGACGTCGGACACAACCCGCAGGCTGCGCGCGTGTTGGCCGAAAACATTCAGCAGAGCGCCAAACCCAATCAGCAGGTTTGGGCTGTCTTCGGGATGCTCAAGGACAAGGACATGGTGGAAGTGTCCCGCACGCTTGCCCGCCAGTTTGATCGTTGGTTCATCACGGGACTGCCCGGAGTGCGCGGAGCCAGTGTTGCCGAACTGCGGCAGGCGATGCAAAAGGGCGGCATCGAACTTTCCCGTGTGACCGAATTCGGCAGTGTGGACGACGCACTGCATGCTGCGCTCGACGAGAGCGCCAAGCTGCCCGTCGACACTGTTAGAATCATCGCGTTCGGTTCCTTTGTGACGGTCACCGCCGCCATCGAGACGATGCGTCACGATGTGCGCGCCGAAAAAGGGGACTGATTGGCAAAACGACCGTCGGCTGTAAGAGTGCAACCGACGGCGCGTTGGGTAGAGTAACGACGCACGCCGCTTGTGCCTGAGCTTAAGACAGTTCAGGCGGGCGGCGTTGCGGCGTTTTTGTTTGCACTGTTTTTTGTCGCCCTCAGATGGATAAGTTTCACGAACGCATGGGTCCCAATTCTCCGCGCAGTACCGAAGAGCCCGTGTCCTCGACCGACTATGTCGAATCGATGGAAGGGGACGAGGCGGCCCGCCGCATGGCGCGGCTGCGCAACAAGCGTCGGGCCCTCGGGCTTGCGGCTCTCGTTCTGGGAGCGGCCGTCGTGGTACCTGCCGTTTTCGAACCCAACGACAATTACGCAGACCTCGGCGCCAAGCTTGAAATTCCCGCGCTTGTCGGCGAAACCCCCGGGCGCGTCGTCAATCTTGAAGAGTTCGACAAGAGCGTTCGCGAAGTCCCCAGCGTCGCGCCCGCTTCGCCCGCGGCATCCGAGTCGCTCGCCAAAGGCAATCCCGTAAGTTCCGTCGCTCAGCCTCTGCCGACGGCGGGCGTTGTAACGCAAAACGCGCCGCAAACGTCAAAAGCACCCCAAGCTCCCGCCAAAGCAGCTCCTGCGGCCAAGTCGGTCACCGCTGCACCCAAGCCCGCATCCTCGTTGCCCTCAGCGGTTGACAACAACTCGAGCGGCAAGAGCGCACCCGCGGCCAAACCCGCAGCTGCCGAAAAGCAGGCCGTCGCCGACAAAACGCCCGCGCGAGCTTTGCGCGCCTATGCGCACGGACGCTTCTTTATTCAGGTGGTTGCAACCCGCAACAAGGAGGCGGCCACGAAGAAAGCACAGTCGCTGCGAACGCTCGGACTGCCCGCCTACACGGAAATTGTGCATCGTCGCGGCTCTGACCTGTGGCGCGTGCGCGTGGGCAAGTTCCTCACTCAGGACGACGCACGGCGAGCGCTTGACATTCTTGCGCTCAATTCGATTGAAAACGGCGGTATCAATCAGGAAAAACCGCGTACCGAGAGCGGACGCTCTGAGGCGGTCGCGCCGTGATTTTTGCGCACTCGGCGTGTCGAAGTCTGTCACAAGAGGGGCTGACGCATTAAAATCGCCGCAGGTTTTCTAACAGTTTTTACGGATTCTCGGATCGGTTCGTATCGTTACCGGGAATCGAATGCTTTGTTTCATGAACGAAATCGATTGGGTCATTCTTGCAGTGTTGGCAATCTCGACAGTGCTCGGTGTTTCGCGCGGTGTGGTGCGTGAGATTCTTGCGATCGTCGGCTGGGTGCTAGGCATTGTGCTCGCGCTCAAGTTTGCCCCTGCCGTTGCGGAAATGATTCCGCTGCCGTCGGTTTCCATTCTGATTCGTACCGCCTTCGGTGCCGTGCTGATCGTCGTTGTGACGCTTTTCGTGATCGGCATGCTCGGTCGCATTTTCTCGAGCATTCTGCGGGCGGCTTCCATTTCTTTCGAAGACCGTGCTATCGGCGCTGTCTTCGGTTTGGCGCGAGGCGTGGTCATCGTCTGCGCCTGTGTGTTCGTGCTGGGCCTTACCTCGGTTACCAAGACAAGCTACTGGCGCAATTCCGTGCTCATTGTGCCCGCCGAACGCGTCATCGATTTCTCTCTGCCGTATCTGCCTCACACCATTGCGCAGATGCGTACCAACCGAACCTTCAGCTTCTGACCATGATCGCCTGCAACCGTTTTTCGCCGTCCTGCGCAGCACTGCGTCTGCGCTTAGGGAGGGACGGTCGGCGTGCGTACGCGTCTTTGCCGGGAGCGTTGCGTCTGTCCCTCATCCCTAAATAAGAAAGGATACAAGCCATGTGCGGCATTGTCGGCATGATCAGCCAAAAACCCGTCAACCAACGTATTTACGACGCGCTGCTTTTGTTGCAGCACCGCGGTCAGGACGCTGCCGGTATCGGCACACTCGAAGGGCGCACCTTCCATATTTTTAAAGCGATGGGCCTGGTCAAGGACGTTTTCCGAACCCGCAACATGCGCGACCTCACGGGCAATGCCGGCATCGGTCACGTGCGTTACCCCACTGCGGGCTGTGCGAGCTCCAACGAAGAAAGCCAGCCTTTTTACGTGAACGCCCCTTACGGGATTCTCTTTGCCCACAACGGCAACCTCACCAACGCCGAAGAGGTTAAGGAAGAGCTCTACAGCCTCGATAAGCGCCACATCAACACCTCGAGCGACTCGGAAGTGCTTCTGAACGTTCTTGCTGACGAACTTGCCCGCACCTGTCCGCGCGGCACTCCCTTTACCCCGGAGGCGGCCTTTGAAGCCGTGGCAGGCGTGCATCGCCGCGTGCGCGGCGGCTACGCCGTGGTGGCACTCATTGCCGGCAAGGGCATTCTCGCCTTTCGCGATCCGCACGGCATTCGGCCGCTGTGCTACGGCACGCAGGAGCAGCCCGACGGCAGCCGCGACTATCTCGTGAGCAGTGAATCGGTGACCATGGTCGGCCTTGAATACCAGTTTGAGCGCGATGTGGCGCCGGGCGAGGCGATTTTTATTTCGACCGAACACGAATTCTTCTGCCGCCAGTGCGCTGACAATCCGCGTCTGACGCCGTGTGCTTTTGAGTTTGTCTATTTTGCCCGTCCCGACAGCCAGATTGACGGTATCAGCGTGTACGGGGCGCGTCTGCGTCTGGGCGAATATCTTGCCGACGAAGTTGCCAAGGCGATCGATTTGAAGGACATCGACGTCGTTATGCCCATTCCCGATTCGAGTCGCCCGGCCACGCAGCAGCTTGCGCAAAAGCTTGGGCTCACCTACCGAGAAGGCTTCATCAAGAACCGCTACATGGGGCGCACCTTCATCATGCCCGGGCAGGAAACCCGCAAAAAGAGCGTGCGTCAGAAGCTCAACGCCATGCCCGTCGAATTTGAAAACAAGAATATTCTGCTTGTGGACGACTCGATCGTGCGCGGCACGACGATGCGCGAAATCGTACGCATGGCCCGTGAGTCGGG